>JBDSMA010000286.1:0-5252 GCA_039916085.1 Sphingomicrobium sp. | reverse complement strand
GCCGAGTGGGGCCGGATCGATGCCGCCGCCGCCGCCCGGCTCAACGCCGCCCGCGCCGCCGGCGGCCGGCTGATCGCCGTCGGCACGACCTCGCTCCGCCTGGTTGAAAGCGCGACGGACGAGCAGGGCCACATCCAGCCGTTCGAAGGCGACACGGCGATCTTCATCACCCCCGGTTACCGCTTCCGCGCGGTCGACGGGCTGATGACCAATTTCCATCTGCCGCGATCGACCTTGTTCATGCTGGTCTCGGCGCTAATGGGGCTTGAGACTATGAAGGCGGCTTACGCCCATGCGATCGGCGAAGGATATCGCTTTTACAGCTATGGCGATGCGTCCTTGCTGCTCCCCGCGCGCTAGCCGAGCCGGCCGTCTTTCACCTCGAGCCAGTGCGACAGGTCGCGGCCGAGGAAGTCGCCGAGCCGGGCGATTTCGGCTTCGAGGCGCTGGTGAATATCGCGTTGCAGCGCGACCGGCATCGGCGAGCGCTTGAGCGGAATGCGGTTCCAGCGCAGCAGCCTCTTGCGGATTGAGAAGATCTTCTCCGTCACCGCGTCGCCGCCGCCACCCTCGAGCTTGCGCGCGCGCTGGCGGAAATGCTTGCCGGCGAGATAATCGCGAGCGAACACCGGCGGGCGCTTGAGGAGTCGCTGCAGCCAGCCTTGCCGAAACCCGACGCTCTCGCGCTTTGGGGAGAAATCGGTGCCGGCGAAGGGTTCCAGTCCAAGGAAGGCGACAAAGCGGCGGTAATGCGCCGCCGGTTCGGCGACCAGGTCGTCGAACACCGACACGAAGCAGCGCTCCGCGCCGAACGCCTCGACGAACTGCGTCACGTAAGTGCCGAACTTGCCGGCCTCGTCATAGCGCAGCCAGCGCGGATCGAGGCAGGAGCGGGGGATGCGGCGGCCGGCGGCGCGATCGGGAATCGCCGCCCAGGCGTCCTCGAACCGCTCGATCGTCTCGTCGCCGGTATAGCGCAGCCGGGCATGGAGCGACGGCAACATGGTCATCGGATCGCGCACGGCGATGACGAACTTCGCATTGGGCCACAGCTTGAGTGCCGGGAGCAGCATGTCGGGGACGTAGAGATAGCTGACCGAGCCATCGACGCCGGTGTCGCGTTCCGGGCCGCAGCCGGCATAGAAGCGGTCGAGATATTCGCGCTCGATAAAGCGCTGCAGCGCCTTGCCGTCGAGTCCGCGCAGGTCGTGCTGGGCGAAGCTGTGCGGTTCCTTGACGAACGGGAAGCAGATGCGCGGATGCTGTTTCAGCCAGTCGGTCAGCGTCGTCGTCCCGCACCTCGGCGCGCCGACGACGAAGACGAAATTGGGCAAAGTGGACAGGTTCAAGCGCGGGTGTCTTTCGGATGGGTGGGCGACAAGCACTAGGCGATGGGATGCCGCGGGAACAGAGCCGCCGCCGCCGGGGCGGGTCAAGCACGGACATTTTCCTTGGCACCCGCGTTCTTCTGACGTGAAGTTCGTTTTTGCCCTGATTACCACGCTCGCGGCCGCTGGTTGCCAGGCGATGCCGCTCGGCTGGACCCCGGGAATGCCGCTTGTAGGCGATTGGGGCGGGACCCATGTCGGGCTGGCGCTCGATGCCACCGGCGGACGGCTCGATTATGACTGCGCGAGCGGCGAAATTCTTGGTCCGGTCCAGCCCGATCGCGCGGGGCGCTTTGTTGCCCAGGGATTCCATACGCCGGGGCAAGGTGGGCCGGTGCGGATCGACTATATTCCGCCGCGCAGGCCCGCGACCTATTCCGGGCAGGTGTCGGGCGATTCAATGGCCTTGACCGTCCGCGTCGCAGAGGGCGCGGTGATTGGACCGATGACCCTCAAGCGTGGCGCGCCGCCGATGCTTTACCGCTGCCTCTGATCAGCTCGCGAAATAGCTCCATATCAGCCGCGTCGTAAGGCCGAGCGAGAGGATCACCAGCAGCGGGCGGATGACCCGCGCCCCGAACCGCATGGCGGTGTGGCTGCCGAGCCAGCCACCGGTGATCGACCCTGCCGCCATCGTCAGCCCGAGCAGCCAGAACATCTTCCCGGACAAGGCGAATACCAGCACGCTGGCAAGGTTGCTGGTCAGGTTGAACAACTTGGTCAGCGCCGTCGCACGGGTAAGCCCGAGCCCGCGCAGCGCAACCAGCGTGGTGGTATAGAAGCTGCCGACGCCCGGCCCGAAGAAACCATCGTAGAAGCCCAGCGCGGCGCCGAGCGGATGATAGACGCCGACCCCGATGCGCTCATGCGCGTCCTCGTCGGTCATGCGCGGCGAGACGATGACGTACAGCGCCACGCCCAGCAGCAGCAGCGGGATGACCAGCCGAAGTGAATCCGCCTTGACCAGCTGGACCGCGGCGACGCCGGCGGCAGCGCCGATGAAGATCAAGACCAAGGTCACTCGATAGGTTCGCCAGTCGACCAGCCCCTTGCGCGCATAGTTCCAGCAGGCGGTGGCGGTGCCGAACATCGATTGCAGCTTGTTGGTCGCCAGCGCGTTGAGCGGCGGCACTCCGGCGAACAACAAGGCCGGCATCATGATCAGCCCGCCGCCGCCGGCAATGGCATCGACGAATCCGGTCAGCACGGCGGTGGCGGTCAGCGCGGCATAGACCCAGGGCTCGATCATCAGCGGAGGCTGTAGCGAGGCGGCGCGACAGCCGCTAGGGAGCGTGCCCAGCATGTCCCGCTTCACCTTCTCCATTGCCGCGACGGACGGCGCCGCCCGGACCGGCGCCATCGCCATGCGGCGCGGGGAAATTCGCACGCCGGCATTCATGCCGGTCGGCACCGCGGCGACGGTCAAGGCGATGAAGCCCGAAGGTGTACGCGGGTCGGGCGCGGACATCCTGCTGGGCAACACCTATCATTTGATGCTGCGCCCCGGCGCGGAGCGGGTGGCGCGGCTCGGCGGGCTGCACAAGTTCATGAACTGGTGCCGGCCGATCCTGACCGACAGCGGCGGCTACCAGGTGATGAGCCTGGGCGAGCTGACCAAGAAGAGCGAGGAGGGGGTGCGGTTCAAGAGCCACCTTGACGGCTCGTCGCATCTGCTGACTCCGGAGCGCTCGATCGAAGTGCAGCGGCTTTTGGGCGCCGACATCGTCATGGCGTTCGACGAATGCACGCCGTTTCCGGCAAGCGCGGCGGTGGCCGAGGCGTCGATGGAGCGGTCGATGCGCTGGGCGAAGCGGTCACGCGAGGCGTTCGATGCGGGCGGGGATCATGCCGAGCAAGCGGCACTGTTCGGGATCCAGCAGGGATCGATGATCGAGCCGCTGCGCCGGCGTTCGTCCCAGGCGCTGCTCGAAATCGGCTTCGATGGTTATGCGATCGGCGGACTCGCGGTCGGCGAGGGGCATGAAGCGATGTGCGGCGTACTCGATTTCGCCGTCGCCATGTTGCCCGATGACAAGCCGCGCTATTTGATGGGGGTGGGCAAGCCCGACGACATCGTCGAGGCGGTGCGTCGCGGCGTCGACATGTTCGATTGCGTACTGCCGACGCGATCGGGGCGGACGGGCCAGGCGTTCACCGCCGACGGTCCGATCAACCTGCGCAACGCCCGCTTCGCCGATGACGATGCACCGTTGGAAGCCGATTGTCCGTGCCCGACCTGCGCCACGGCATCACGCGCCTATGTCCACCATTTGGTGCGCTCGGGCGAAATCCTCGGCGCGATGCTGATGACCGAACATAATCTGTGGTTCTACCAGCGGTTGATGCAGGGCCTCCGCGAGGCCATCGCGGCGCAGCGCCTCGCCTCCCACGCCGCCAGTTTCATCGATCGCTACCGCCGCGGCGGCAAGGCTTAGCTGGCGCCGAACTGCAAGAAGGACGGCACCGGCCCGTTCCAGGCGGGCTCGGCGTCGTCGGCGGTGCCCGGCTCGACCGTCGGGCGAAAGTCATCGCCCTCATCATGCTCCTCGGGCAGCGGGATGGCTTGTTCCGCGGCAGGCGGGCGCTTTTCGGGCGCCGCGCCTTTGGCGGCAAGCGCGGCAACCGGCGGCGCAGCGGCCGGCTTGCGTCCACGGCCGCCGCGGCTGCGTGAGCGCGAAGGGCGGGCCTCGTCATGCGTTTCGGCTTCAACAGCAGGCTGGGTGGAAGCGGCGGCGGCGGGTTCATCTTCGCCAGCCCGCCTGATCCTGAGGCCGGTCAGCTTTTCGATCGCTGCAACCGCTTCGGCGTCGCCCGGCGTCGCCAGCGTATAAGCGATGCCGGTCATGCCGGCGCGACCGGTGCGGCCAATGCGGTGAATATAGTCATCGGGTTGCCACGGCACGTCGAAGTTGATGACGTGGCTGACGCCCTTCACGTCGAGACCGCGGGCGGCGACGTCGGACGCGACGAGGATGGTGATTTCGCCGCTCTTGAAGCGATCGAATTCGGCGATCCGCGACGACTGGTCCATGTCGCCCTGGATTTGTCCGACCGCGAAGCCCGAGCGCTTGAGGCTGGTATACAGCTCACGCACCGTGACCTTCTTGTTGGAGAAGACGATTGCGTTGCGAAAGCCTTCCTCGCGCAGGATGTGGCGCAGCGCGTCGCGCTTCTTCGGGCCGGGGACGATCACCAGCCTTTGGTCGATATTGATATTGGCGGTGGCGGGACGCGCCACTTCGATAGTCTTGGGATCGACCAGGAACTTGGCCGCCAGCTTCTGGATCGGCGGCGGCATGGTCGCCGAAAACAGCAAAGTCTGGCGATTCTTCGGCAGCTTGGTGCAGATTTCCTCGATGTCGGGGATGAACCCCATGTCGAGCATCCGGTCGGCCTCGTCGATGACCAGCAGATTGCAGTCGTTGAGCATGATCTTGCCACGGCCGAACAGGTCCATCAGCCGGCCCGGGGTGGCGATCAGCACGTCGACGCCCTTTTCGAGCGCTTTGACCTGGTCGCCCATCTGCACACCACCGATGAGGAGGGCCATCGAGAGCTTGTGATATTTGCCGTATTTGACGAAATTCTCGGCCACCTGGGCGGCGAGCTCGCGGGTCGGCTCAAGGATCAGGCTGCGCGGCATGCGGGCGCGGGTGCGGCCTTCGGCGAGGATGTCGATCATCGGCAGGACGAAGCCAGCGGTCTTGCCGGTACCGGTCTGGGCGATGCCGACCAGATCCTTGCCCATCAGCACTGACGGAATCGCACCCTTCTGGATCGGGGTGGGCGTGTCATAGCCGCTGTCGGCGACAGCCTTGAGCAATTGGTCGGAAAGGCCGAGATCGGCAAAACTCATGAAAAATC
>JBDSMA010000285.1:0-8080 GCA_039916085.1 Sphingomicrobium sp. | reverse complement strand
TCAACCTCGTCGTCAACCGCATCGGTGAGGAAGTCCATGAAGTTGTACTCAAACTCACGCTGAAGGCAGCGTCGGAGGAAGGTACCCACTTTGTCGTCGATCTCGCTTATGCCGGTCTGTTCGGGCTGCGCAACATCCCGGAAGAAGCGCTTCCGCCGTTCCTCCTGATCGAGGCGCCGCGGATGTTGTTCCCGTTCGCGCGCCAGATCGTCGCCGAACAGGTTCAGAATCTGGGTTTTCCGCCGGTGCTGCTTGATCCGATCGATTTTGCCGCCGCCTATATGGCGCAGCTCGAGGCGGCGCAGGGTGCCGCCGATACCGCCGCCGATACTGCCGCCGACGGCGCCGAACCCGCCCCCACCAACGCCTGATGATCGCCGGGCGCGCGGGATGAACCTTGTCAAGGCGACCGGCACGATCGGCGGGCTGACGCTGGTCAGCCGCATCGCGGGGTTCGCCCGCGAAATGCTGATGAGCCGGGTGATGGGCGCAAGCTGGGCCGCCGACGCCTTCTTCGTCGCCTTCCGCCTGCCCAACACCTTTCGTCGTCTATTCGGCGAGGGCGCCTTTTCGGCCGGCTTCGTGCCCCTCTTCAGCCAGCGCCTGCATGGCCCGGGAGGCGAGGCCGAGGCCCGCGATTTCTCCGAGCAGGTGCTGGCGGTGTTCCTGCCGACACTGGTGCTGTTCACCCTCGTCTTCGAAATCATCATGCCGTTGTTCGTCGCGGCGATCAGCGGATATCATGGCGACAAGCTGGCGCTGGCGACCTTCCTCACCCGCATCACCTTTCCCTATTTGATCCTTATCAGCCTGGTGTCATTGTTCTCCGGCGTCCTTAACAGCCTGGCCCGATTCACCGCGGCGGCGTTTGCCCCGGCCTTGCTCAACCTTTCGATGCTGACCGCGCTGATTTTCGTCCGCGACGGCGGCGCGATCACTGCCACCGCGCTGGCCATCGCGGTGACTATCGGCGGGTTTATCCAGATTGGCCTGCTGTGGGCCGCGGCGCGCCGCGCCGGCATTTCGTTGAAGCTGCGCCGCCCCAGGATGACGCCCGGCGTTCGTCAGTTCGTGCGCGTCGTCGTGCCCGCTACGCTTGGCGCGGGCGTCTATCAGATCAGCGCCTTCATCGACACCTTCTTCCTGACCCGCATCGGCACCGGGGCGATGAGTTATTTCAACTACGCCGACCGGTTGAACCAGCTTCCGCTCGGCGTGATCGGCGCCGCGCTCGGCACCGCCATCCTCCCCCAGGTCAGCCGGCACGTCGGCGCCGGGGAACCCGGACTCGCGGCCAAGGTTCAGGGCCAGGCGACCGAGCTCGCGATGCTGCTGTGCATCCCCGCCGCGCTGGCCCTTTCGGTCGCGTCCGGCCCGTTGGTTTTGGCGCTGTTTCAGGGCGGACGTTTTACCACCGCCGACGCCGCGGCGACCGCGCTGACCCTGTCGATCGTGGTCATGGGGCTGCCGGCTTACGTGCTCGTCAAAGTCCTGACTCCGGGTTTCTATTCACGTCAGGACACCGCTACCCCGGTCAAGACCGCCGGCATCGTGCTGGCCGCCAACGTCGGGCTCAACTTCCTGCTCATCCCCCCGTTCGGCATCGCTGGCCTTGCCGCCGCCATCGCCATTTGCTCGTGGCTCAATTGCATCATGCTCTATGTCATCCTCCATCGCCGCGGCCATTTCCGCATAGAGCCCTGGCTCGCCAACCGGATCGCGCGGCAGGTCGTCGCCGGCCTGGCGATGATGGCCGCGCTGGTGGCGATCAAGATGTTGCTCGCCGACTGGTTCGCCGGGTCGTTCGGGCACCGGCTGGGCGGTGTCATCGCCATCGTCGGCGGCGGGCTGGCGGTTTATTTCCCGCTCGTCTGGCTGATCGGCGGGATGGGCAAGGACGACATTCAGGCATTACTCAAGCGCCGCGCCAAGCGCGGGAGCGACGCCGTATGACCACCATGCGCGTCGTCTCCGGTATTCAGCCGACCGGCGATCTCCACCTTGGCAATTTGCTCGGCGCGATCCTCCGCTGGGTGCGAATGCAGGACGAGGCGGAATGCCTGTTCTTCCTCGCCGACCTCCACGCCATCACGGTCGAGGTCGATCCGGCGCAGCTGCGCAACAATGTGCGCGAAATGGCCGCCGCGCTGATCGCCAGCGGCATCGATCCCGACAAATCGACATTGTTCGCGCAAAGTCAGGTGCGCGAGCATTCGGAACTCGCCTGGATCCTCAATTGTACCGCGCGCATCGGCTGGCTCAACCGCATGACCCAGTACAAGGAAAAGTCTGGCAAGAACCGCGAAGGCGCCAGTGTCGGCCTGTACGCTTATCCGGTGCTTCAGGCCGCCGACGTGCTGCTATACCGCGCGACCCATGTTCCGGTCGGTGAGGACCAGAAGCAGCATATCGAACTGGCGCGCGACATCGCGCTCAAGTTCAACAATGACTTCGACACCGAGCTGTTCGTCGCGCCGGAACCCTACATCGGAGGGGGCACTGCCGCGCGGGTCATGAGCCTGCGCGATGGCTCGACCAAAATGTCAAAGTCGGACCCTTCGGAGCAGAGCCGGATCAATCTCACCGACAGCGACGAGACGATCGCGCAGAAGGTGCGCAAGGCCAAGACCGACGCCGAACCATTACCCGACGACCCGGCCCTGCTTGCTGCCCGTCCCGAAGCGAAGAATCTAGTCGGGATCATGGCCGCGGTTGGCAGCGAGAGCGAAACCGCGGTCCTGGCGCGTTTCGCCGGCCAGGGCTTCGGCGCGTTCAAGCCCGCTCTCAGCGACGCATTGATCGCGCTGATCGCGCCGCTCCGCGAAAAGCTCGTCGCGTTGCGAAGTGATCCTGCCGCGCTCGACGCGCTGCTTGCCGCTGGCGCCGAGCGGGCCAGCGCGATCGCCGCCCCGACGCTGGCCGAGGCCTATCGCGCGGTCGGCCTGCGCGACTGATCGTCCCGGCGAGTCGGCAAAACGACTCGAACGCTTCATCGACTATTCAGCACGCTTCATGTTATGTCCCCGGACAGACACGACTTTCAGTCGAGGGAATCATGTTATGCGTATGATGAAATTGGCTTCGGCGATTGCCATCGCTGCGTCGGCAATCGCGATATCCGGTTGTGCGATGGGCCTTCCGACCCAAGTTTCCCGTTATCAGGCGATGCCCGCGCCGCAAGGCCAGAGCTTCTATGTCGTTCCGGCCAACCCCGCGAACAATGGACTGGAATTCGCGCGCTATGCTTCGCTGGTCGGCCAGGCGATGCAGGCTCAAGGCTATGCTCAGGCGTCGTCGCCGTCGCTGGCGTCTATGCTGGTCGCGGTCGATTATGGAGTCGATCGGGGCACGCAATTTTATGAGCCGGATCCGTTCGCTTATGATCGGTACGGCTATGGTGGTTTCGGCGGCTACGGCGGATTCGGTCGGCCTTATTATTCGCGGTTCGGCTATTATGGCCCGCGCTCGCCGTTTTATTACGGTTGGGACTCGCCGTTCGGTTATGGCGATCCCTTCTACGATCAGGGTCGTATTTCGACCGTCTACAAGAGCTTCCTCGATCTGAATATCCGGCGCAATGTCGATCGCGCTCCGCTGTTCGAGGGCCACGCCAAGGCGCGTTCATCGACCGACAATCTGGGAACTCTCGTCCCGAACCTCGTTACGGCGATGTTCACCGGCTTTCCCGGGCAGTCGGGCGAAACGATCCGCATCACGGTACCGCCGGTCCGCCGAAGCTATTAGGCTTCATCATTAGGAAACTTGGTCAGGCCCGTCCGGTACAGCACCGGGCGGGCCTGTTCTTGTCCCCGCGGCGAGTCCTAGCCTTCGAGTTGTCTCGTCAACAATCGGATGTCGGCATCAAGTTCGGCGTCAGCGGCGCGGAGCCGCTCGATCTGCTTGACGGCGTGGATCACCGTCGTGTGGTCGCGCCCGCCGAAGCGGCGGCCGATATCGGGCAACGACTTGGGCGTCAGTTGCTTCGACAGGTACATCGCGACCTGACGCGGCCGGGCAACCTCGCGGGCGCGGCGGGCCGAGGTCATCTCCGCCTTGCGGATGCGGTAATGGTCGCTGACCTGGCTCTGTATCTCGTCGATCGAGATGCGCCGCTGGTTGGCGCGCAGGACATTGGCTAGCACTTCCTCGACGAAGGTGACGTCGATCGAACGCCCGGTCATCATCGCGTAAGCGGCGATGCGGTTGAGCGCCCCCTCGAGTTCGCGGATCGAGCTGGTAAGGCGCCGGGCGAGGAATTCGACCACCGCCCGCGACATCTCGACCCCAGGGAGGACGCTCAGCTTGGCGTCGATGATCGCCAGGCGGAGCTCGTAATCGGCCGGGTTGATGTCGGCCACCAGGCCCCACGACAGGCGCGACAGGATGCGCGGCGCGATCCCGTCAAGGTCCTGGGGCGCGCGGTCGGACGTGATCACCAACCGCCGGCCGGCGGTGATGATTTCGTTCATCGTGTGGAAAAATTCTTCCTGCGTGGAATCCTTGCCGGCGATGAACTGGACGTCGTCGATCAGCAGCAAGTCGGCTGAACGCAGCCGGCTCTTGAAGCTGATGACGTCATTGGCCTTCAGCGCGCGGATGAACTCGACCATGAACTTCTCGGCCGACATCGAGACGACTTTGGCGGTCGGGCGGCGCTCGAGGAACGCCTGGCCAAGCGCGTGCAACAGGTGGGTCTTGCCCCGCCCCGTGCCGCCGTGGATGAACAGCGGATTGACTGCGACTGTTTCGGCATTGGCCAGCGTTCGCGCCGCCGTCGCCGCGACTTCGTTGGCCTTGCCGATGATGAATGTTTCGAAACGATAGCGCGGATCGAAATTGGGCGCCTGGGGGTCGCGTTCCGCCGGCGCCGCCGGGGCCGGGATATCCTCGAGGATCAGCAACGGCGAAGGGCGCGGGCCGTCGGCAGCGGCGACAAGTCGAATCCTTTGCACGACGGGAAGCGTGGAACGCCACGCCAGTTGCAACCGGTCACCGAAGTGGGAACGCACCCAATCTGCCATGAACTTGCTTGGCATGACGATTTCTAACTCGCCATGTTCTCCGTCGAAGGCGCCAAGTTCGGCCGGCTTCAACCAGCCATCGAAGGTGCGGACCCCGCAATCGCGGCGAAGCCCGGCGCGAATCGATTCCCATGCGGCCTCAAGCGGCGCTGCGACCAAGGTATCGGCCTGACACTGATTGTCCCGACTGCCCTGCACTTGCGCGCGCCTCCCCTAATCGTTGCCGCAAGGCGCCAGACGTTCGCTCCGCACGACGCGAGTCGCGGCGGCAATCACCATCTTTTACCTTGCCCCCGGTAGCGGATTCGCCCGCCGGAACTCCCGTTCTGAAAGGTCGCCGCCCGGCATTCAAGCGAAGAAATTAGTTGAACTGTAAATAAACAGTCTTGACACGAGAAAGCCTCGGAAACTCGTACGAACCTCGGATTTCCGCCAGTTTTTTGCGCAATGTTTGAACTGTGCCGCGCGAATCGCCGGAAACCCTAGACTTTTTTCAGTCATCAAAATGCAACGGGCCGCCGGATCTCTCCGACGGCCCGTGTCAGTCCGGGACGAAGCCCGAATATGCTAGAGCGCGGACACCCGCTTGGTCAGCCGCGAGAATTTCCGCGACGCCGTATTCTTATGCATCACGCCGCGCGCGACGCCACGTGCCAGTTCCGGCTGGGCCTTCTTGAGCGCTACCGCGGCATCGTCCTTGTTGCCCGCATCGAGCGCCGACTCGACTGCCTTGATGAAGGTCCGGATGCGGCTGACGCGAGCGCCGTTGATGACCGCGCGATTGGCGTTGCGACGAATGCGCTTCTTGGCTTGCGGCGTGTTCGCCATCGAATGACCTCTAACTCTGGTGGCTCAATGAAAAAGCGGCGCGATGCCCAAGGGCTCGCACCGGCTTGGCGTCCCACTAGCTGGAAGGGCGATTCGCGTCAACTCTTGCGCCCGCAGCGGCCTAGCGCTGGCACGCCGGGCAATAGAAGGTCGACCGCCCGCC
Organism: Sphingomicrobium sp.; assembly: GCA_039916085.1. GTDB lineage: Bacteria > Pseudomonadota > Alphaproteobacteria > Sphingomonadales > Sphingomonadaceae > Sphingomicrobium. Next base: position 2,068 of record JBDSMA010000285.1, on the reverse strand, counting down.
CTGAACGATCCGCCTGACCGTGCCGTGACAACCACCGCGGCATGTCTGACCCTCGCGCCCGTAAACGTCGAACTGCTTGGAGAAATAGCCAAGCTCGCCGTCCGGGCTGGCAAAGTCGCGCAGGCTCGACCCGCCCGCCGCGATCGCGTCCTCGAGCACTTCGGTCACCGCCGCGGCCAATCGCTCCAGCCGCTCGAGCGACACGCCGCCGGCCTTGCGCAGCGGGCTGATGCGCGCGCGGAACAGCGCTTCGCAAACGTAGATATTGCCGAGTCCCGCAACTACCCGCTGGTCGAGCAGGAGCAACTTGATTGCGGCAGTCCGCCCTTTGAACGCCACTCGGAACCAGCGCCCGCTCAGGGCTCCGCCGAGCGGCTCGGGCCCGAGCACCTTGAATGCCGGCCACTCGGCCAGCTGCTCGGTGCGAACCAAGTCGAGCGAGCCGAACCGCCTGGCATCGTTGAGCGCCAGCCGATGCGCCTTCGTATCGATCAGAAAATGGTCATGCGGCCCCAGCTCCGCCGGGTCGATCCGCCAATGCCCCGACATGCCGAGGTGGAATAACAAAGTGTCGCCGCGATCGGTATCGATCAGACCATATTTGGCGCGCCTCCCCAGACCGATCACGCGCGCTCCGGTCAGGCGCTGGCCAATGTCGACCGGGATCGCTCGGCGCAAGTCTGCGCGGCGCGGTTCGACGGCCATGATTCGTTGCCCCTCAAGCACCTTCCGCAGGCCGCGCACCGTGGTTTCGACTTCGGGAAGCTCGGGCATGGCCACGCTATGGCAAGCCGCGCCCTTCCCCGCTAGAGCCACGCTGATGAGCGACAAGGTCAATTTCGGCGAGCAATTGGTGACGCCCGAAGAAAAGACGCGGGCGGTCGGCGCGGTCTTCTCGTCGGTCGCACGGCGCTACGACGTGATGAACGATCTCATGTCGGGCGGCATGCACCGGCTGTGGAAAGACCGCTTCGTTGCCAAGGTCCGCCCGCGCCCCGGCGAGCGCATTCTCGACATGGCCGGCGGCACCGGCGACATCGCCTTCCGCATGGCGAAGCGCGGCGCGATGGTCACGGTCAGCGACATCAATCCAGACATGCTCGGGATTGGCTTCGATCGCGCCAAAGCGAAGCGGATCGACGGTCTGACGTGGCAGGTCGAGAATGCCGAATCGCTGAGCTTCGCCGACGCCAGCTTCGATGCTTATACCATCGCCTTCGGCATCCGGAACGTGACCGATATCCCGGCCGCGCTCCGCGAAGCCCACCGCGTGCTGAAGCGCGGCGGGCGCTTCTATTGCCTCGAATTCTCGACCAGCGAATGGCCCGGCTTTGGCGAATTATACGAGGGTTACTCGACCCACTTCATCCCCCGCATCGGCAAGATTGTCGCGAAGGACGAGGAGAGTTACCGCTACCTCGTCGAATCGATCCGCCGCTTCCCGCGGATGGACGCGTTCAAGGCCATGATCGGCGACGCTGGATTCAAGGCGACCAGCGTCGAGCCGATCCTCGGCGGCCTGGTCGCCATCCACGGCGGGTGGAAAATTTGACCCAACCGATTACGCATTTGTGGCGGCTCCTCAATTGGGGCCGGACGCTGGCGCGGCACGGCGCGCTGCAGGGAATCGAGCGCGACCCGCTGACTCCACCATCCGTGCGCCGTCTCGTCCGCGTCGCCCGGTTCGGCTTGAGGATGCCAACCACGCCCGATTACGCCGCGGCGCTGCAGGCGATTGGGCCAGCCGCAATCAAGCTCGGCCAGGCGCTCGCCACGCGGCCCGACCTGGTCGGCGATGCCGCCGCCGCCAACCTGCTCCAGCTCCAGGACTCGCTGCCTCCCGCCCCGTTCACGGCGATCAAGGCCGAAATCGAACGGGCGCTCGGAGCACCGCTTGAGGCGGTCTATTCGAGCTTCGACCCGGTGCCGGTCGGCGCGGCATCGATCGCCCAGGTTCACCGCGCGGTGACGATCGAAGGGCGCGATGTCGCGGTCAAGGTGCTCCGCCCCGGCATCGAGGAGGAATTCGCTGCCGCGCTTGAAACCTATGAATGGGCCGCGACCCACG
>JBDSMA010000284.1:0-3656 GCA_039916085.1 Sphingomicrobium sp. | reverse complement strand
ACCCTATATGAGCGCCAGTCCCATCCGTGAAGCGGGAGCGCATCGCATGAGTATCGACGGTAGCGCAGGCGTGGTCATCAATGGCGAGCATCGGCGGATGCCGGCGGGCTCGACTCTCGCCCAGCTGCTTGCCGAAATCGGGCTCGACCCGCTGCGCGTCGCGGTCGAACGCAACCTGGAAATCGTGCCGCGCTCGACCTTCGACACGCTGATCGTCGAGGATGGTGACGATTATGAAATCGTCCATTTCGTTGGAGGCGGCTGACGTGTCCGACACCTGGAGCGTCGCCGGCCGCACGTTCACCTCGCGGCTGATTGTCGGCACCGGCAAGTATAAGGATTTCGAGCAGAATGCGGCGGCGGTCGAGGCGTCGGGGGCGGAAATCGTCACGGTCGCGGTCAGGCGGGTCAATATCTCCGATCCCAAGCAGCCGATGCTGATGGATTTCATCGACCCGAAAAAGATCACTTATTTGCCCAACACCGCCGGCTGCTTCACCGCCGAAGAGGCGATCCGCACGCTGCGGCTGGCGCGCGAGGCGGGGGGGTGGGACCTGGTCAAGCTGGAGGTACTGGGCGAGGCGCGGACGCTGTACCCCAACATGCGCGAAACGCTGCATGCGACCGAGGTGCTGGCGAACGAAGGCTTCCTGCCGATGGTTTATTGCGTCGACGACCCGATCGCCGCGAAACAACTCGAGGAGGCCGGGGCGGTGGCCATCATGCCCTTGGGCGCGCCGATCGGATCTGGACTGGGGCTTCAGAACCGGGTCACCGTCCGACTGATTGTCGAAGGCGCCAGCGTGCCGGTGCTGGTCGATGCCGGGGTAGGCACCGCAAGTGACGCCGCGGTAGCGATGGAGCTGGGCTGCGACGGTGTGTTGATGAACACCGCCATCGCCGAGGCCAAGGAGCCGGAGATGATGGCCCGGGCGATGAAGCTGTCGGTCGAGGCCGGGCGGCTCGCTTACCTTGCCGGGCGGATGGCCAAGCGCCGCTACGCCGACCCCAGCAGCCCGCTCGCCGGACTGATCTGACGGAGCGAGTCCGCTCCGGAACGGACGAGGTTGCAAGCAGCGAAGCGGGTTGCGGCTCGTTGGTGTGATGTGGGCAAAAACAGCAACTTAGGCGCTAGTCAGGCAAAGGGGGGCGGGAGCTTCACCGACAGCCATGACCTTTTGTTGACGCTGTTTGCCGACCCCGACTGCCGCGGCAACCGCTGCTGGCTCGACGTGCTTAGCGAAATGGCTCGGCCCGCCCTGGTCGAGCCTTCGTCCTTCCTCGCTCAGACGATCAGGGCCCGCGCGGCCCTCGTTCCGCCGTCCGAGCTTTAATCGCGCGGTGATCATCTAAAACACCAATGCCCCCGCGCCTTACCCGAGCAGCGCGGGGGCAAACCTCCAGAGCTTAGCGCTTGCGCAGCTTGGCGATGGTAGTCTGGTTGCTGATCACCTCGACGTCAGTGATGCAGTGAACCAAGCGGATGCCGCTGCGCTTCATCGCCTCGTCGAGCGCGGGCGCGAAGGCGGCCGTCTCCTCGACCCGCACGCCCCAGCCGCCAAAGGCCTCGGCCAGCTTCACAAAGTCGGGATTGGCCAATTGGGTGGCCGAAATTCGCGTCGGATAGTCGCGCTCCTGGTGCATGCGGATGGTGCCGTAGGCCTTATTGTCGACGACGATGACGACGAGATCGGCGCCATATTGAGCGGCGGTCGCCAGCTCCTGCCCGTTCATCAGGAAATCGCCATCGCCGGCGACGCACACCACGGTGCGGTCCCTGAAGCGCAGCGCGGCGGCGACCGCGGCGGGCAGGCCATAGCCCATCGTGCCGCTGGTCGGGGCGAGCTGGGTCGGCATCGGGCCATAATGCCAGTAGCGGTGCCACCAGCCGGAGAAATTGCCGGCGCCGTTGCAAATGATGGTGTCGGCGGGGAGCGCGTCGCGCATCGCCTTGACGCACGGGCCGAGGTCCATTTTCACCCCGTTGCGAGGCTTAGGATCGGACCAGTCGAGCCATTCCCGATGGGCTTCGTCGCCGGCATGAAAGCGGACCAGATCGGGGTCGCGCCAGTCGGCCGCCACTTCCGCAAACTCGGCCATGTCGGCGCAGATCGGCAGGTCGGCACGATAGACGCGGCCCAGCTCGTTGGGGTCGGGGTGGACATGGATCAGCAACTGGCCCGGATGGTCGGGGGTGATGAGCTTGTAGCCGTCGGTGGTCGACTCGCCGAGCCGGGCGCCGACGACCAGCAGCAAATCGGCGTCGCGGATGCGTTGCTGGAACTTGGGGTTGGGTCCGTAGCCCAATTGCCCGGCGTAGACGCCGCAGCTGTTTGCAATCGCATCCTGCCGGCGGAAGGCGGCGGCGGTGGGGATGCCGTGGCGGTGGGCGAAGGTGGCAAAGTGATGGGCTGCCGCCGGGCTCCAGCCGGCGCCGCCGACGATGGCCACCGGGTTGGTCGCATCCTTGAGCAGGTCGAACAAGGCGCCCATCGCCCCGGCGCAGGGCGGTTGAGCGATCGGCGCGATTGCCGGGCGGTCGGTCGCCGCCACTTCGTCGCGCAGCATGTCCTCCGGGATCGCCAGCACGACCGGGCCGGGTCGACCGGCGGTGGCGACGCGCCAGGCGCGGGCGACATATTCGGGGATGCGCCGCGCATCGTCGATCCGCGCCGCCCATTTGGCGATGGGTGCGAAGAAGGCCGGAAAATCGATCTCCTGGAATCCCTCGCGGTCCTTGTCGGCGCGGTCGATGTCGCCGACGAACAGGATCATCGGGGTCGAATCCTGGAACGCGACATGCACGCCCGCGCTAGCATTGGTCGCGCCGGGCCCGCGGGTGACGAAGGCGACCCCCGGCCGCCCGGTCATTTTGCCGTCGGCGTCGGCCATGTAGGACACACCGCCCTCCTGGCGGCAGACGACGACGTCGATCTCGGACGCGTCATGCAGCGCGTCGAGCACGGCAAGGAAGCTTTCGCCGGGGACAGTGAACACGCGGTCGCAGCCCTGGAGGCGGAGTTGGTCGACAAGGATCTGGCCGCCGGTGCGGAGGTTGGGGGTCGTCATGGCAGACCTCCTACTTCCCCAGTCATTCCCGCGAAAGCGGGAATCCCACTAGACGTACCCGGAATAAGTAGGAAGCGGGATCCCCGCTTTCGCGGGATGGCGGGTACGTGCGGCGCTTGCGAACTCTAAGCCTGGTGGATCGCCTTGACTACCTGGTAGGTCTCAAGTCCTTCCTTGCCGCCTTCGCTGCCGAAGCCCGAATCCTTGACCCCGCCGAACGGGGCGTCGGCGGTGGAGATGGCGAAGGTGTTGATGCCGACCATGCCGCTTTCGATCGCGTCGCCGAGTAGATTGGCGCGGCGGCCATTTTCGGTGAAAGCAAAGGCGGCGAGGCCGAACGGCAGGCGGTTGGCCTGTTCGATCGCCTCGTCGAAGGTGGCGAACTTGGCGGTCACCGCGACCGGGCCGAATGGCTCTTCGTTCATGATGTCGGCGGTGACCGGCACGTCGCCGAGCAGGGTCGGCTGGAAGAAGAAGCCCGAGTTGCCGCGATGGCCGCCGGCGAGCAGTTTCGCGCCCTTGGCCTCGGCGTCGGCGACCAGCGCCTCGATCGCGTCGGGGCGGCGGGCGTTGGCGAGCGGGCCCAT
>JBDSMA010000283.1:0-6031 GCA_039916085.1 Sphingomicrobium sp. | reverse complement strand
TGGCGGGGGCGCTGGACGGGGGCGAGCGCGGCGCTGCTCCAGCCCGCCTCAACGGACGAGGTGGCGGAGATCGTCACGCTGGCGGCTGAGCTTGGCGTCGCGCTGGTTCCCCAGGGCGGCAATACGTCGATGGTCGGCGGCGCCACGCCTCCCGGCGATGGCTCCGCGCTGCTCTTGTCGCTCCGCCGGATGAACCACGTTCGCGACATCGGCCCGGGATTCGCTGTTGTCGATGCTGGAGTCATCCTCGCCGACCTCCACGCCGCTGCTTCCAATACGCGCCAGCGCTTCCCCCTGACGCTTGGCGCCAAGGGCAGCGCGACCGTCGGCGGCCTCGTCTCGACCAACGCAGGGGGCACCCAGGTACTGCGCTTCGGCACCATGCGCGGGCTGGTCGCGGGAGTGGAGGCAGTGCTGCCCGATGGCACCGTCCATGATGGCCTGGCCGGGCTCAAAAAGGACAATCGCGGCCCGAGCCTCGATCAGTTGCTGATCGGCGCGGAGGGAACGCTCGGCATCGTCACGGCGGTGCGCCTCAAGCTCGTGCCCGCGCTCTACGCCCGTGCCGTCGCCTGGCTCGGACTCGCGAGCCCCGCCGCGGCGCTCGCCGTGCTCCGCGCGCTGGAGGGCCAGACGCCAGGCATCGAGGGGTTCGAAATCCTCCCCGACGAATCGCTCCAAGCGGCGATCGATCACATTCCCGGCACCCGCGCGCCGCTGGCCGGGCGCCACGCTTGGCACGCCTTGGTCGAGGCGACCGCCGCCGATGCCACGGACGAGCCGCCGCAGGCGCTGCTCGAGCGGCTGCTCGCGCCGCTGCTCGGCGGTCTGGTCGAGGATGCCGCCATCTCGGCGTCGGAAGCCCAGGCGGAGGCGTTCTGGAAGATACGCGACAGCCTGTCGGAAGCCGAGCGCGCGGCCTTCGGCCCGGCGACCCAACACGACATTTCGGTCGCGGTCGACCGGATGCCCGCCTTCCTCGCCGAAGCCAAGGCGGCCGTCGAAACCGCCTTCCCCGGCACCAAAGCGTCCGGCTTCGGCCACCTCGGCGACGGCAATATCCACTTCCACGTCCGCGCCGGAACCCGGACCTCCGCCGACTGGATCGAGCGCGAGGGACCCGCTGTGACTCGCCTGGTCGACGATCTGGTCACCGCCGCCGGCGGGTCGATCAGCGCCGAACATGGCATCGGCCAGATGAAGCGCGACGAGCTCGCCCGGCTATGCCCCGACCGGGTCGCGGCGGTGAAGGCGATAAAGGCCGCGCTCGATCCGAAGGGGCTGATGAACCCAGGAAAATTGATCTAGCGCTTCGTTGCGAACCAGATGAGGTGGCGCGCGCCCTTGCCATTGCTGCGCGCCCGCACCGCCACTTCCTCGACCGCGAAGCCGGCGTCGGCCAGCGCCTTGGCAAATTTGGCGTCCGCCGCCGCCGACCACACCGCCAATATCCCGCCCGGCCGGAGCGCGTCCCTGGCCGCAGCGAGCCCGCGCGCCGAATAAAGCCGGTTGTTGGCACCGCGGGTCAGCCCGTCGGGGCCGTTGTCGACGTCGAGCAGAATCGCGTCATAGGCGCCCTGTGCCTGATCGATCAGCGCCGACACATCGCCCAGCGCAAGCGTCACTCGCGGATCGTCGAGGCACCCCGCGGTAAGCCCGGCCATCGGGCCTTCGGCCCATTCGACGATTTCGGACACCAGCTCGGCCACCGTCACGCGCGCGGCATCACCCAACGCAGCCAGCGCGGCGCGCAGCGTGAAGCCCATGCCATAACCGCCGATCAGCAGATGCGGCGCGGCCTGTCGGCCGAGCCGATCGATCGTCATCTCGGCCAGCGCCTCCTCGGACCCGCTCATCCGGCTGTTCATCAGCTCGTTGCGGTCGAGCACGATCATGAAATCCGCACCGCGCCGGAACAGCCGCAGTTCCTCCCGCCCGCCGGGGACGATCGCGGTGCCGAGAAGCTCACGCGGGGTCATTCAGTCTCCAACGGCAAAATGGCGCGCCCGGCTGGATTCGAACCAGCGACCTCATGCTTAGAAGGCACGTGCTCTATCCAGCTGAGCTACGGGCGCCGCTCGTGCCTCTTTAGTTGGCCGCGATGGTTCTCGCCACCGGCAGCTCGATGAAGCTCTCGGCTGGCCCGCTGACCGTCACTCTTTGCGTTGCCTTCACATAGTCGCCCGGCTTGGCGAACATGATATTGGGGACGAAGCTTTGCGGGTTGCGGTCATAGAGCGGGAACCAGCTCGACTGAATCTGGACCATGATCCGGTGGCCGGGCAGGAACACATGGTTCACCGTCGGCAAGGCGAAGCGATAGTCGAGCGCGGTATTGGCGGCGATCGGCTTGGGATCGCTGAAGCTCTCGCGATAACGGCCGCGGAAAATGTCCATCGCCACGGCGAACTGATAGCCGCCCATGCGGTGGTTGCCGGGGACTTCGTCGGGATAGACGTCAATCAGCTTGACCACCCAGTCGCTGTCGGTCCCGCTGGTCGCGGCGTTCAAATTGACCATCGGCTGGCCGGCGACCTTGACCGCCTCGCGCAGCACCGGGCCGGTGAACGTCAGAACATCGGTCCGCCCCGACGCCTCGCGCTGGTCGTCGGCCAGCCATTCGGGCCAGGTCAGTTCGCCGTCATAGCCGGTCGGCAGCACCGGCCGGGCGCGGAACGGCACCGGCTTGGCCGGGTCGGAAACATAGTCGGCGGTCGCCGCCGGACCGGCGGCGGCATTGAACCCCAACGTCGCGCCGGGCTTGAGGTACAACCGCGCGCCATTGGTGGCGCAGCCGCTATAGCAACCGCTCGGCCAGTCGCTCAGCTGACGCCATTCGTTGGTCCCGCTTTCGAACGCGGTCACCCGCGCGACATGCTCGGGCGGGGCGCCGTCCTGGAGGTAGTGGGCGAGGAACGGGGCGAGGACGTTGCGGCGAAACCACTGGCCGGTGTCGCTGCCCCACTGCATCGCGCCGATATGGGTCGCTTCGGCCCGCTCCTGGCCGTGGTTCCACGGGCCCATGACAAGGTGAACCAGCCCGTTCGGGTCACGGTCCTTCAACGCCCGCCATACCGCCGGGGCGCCATAAATATCCTCCTGGTCCCACAGCGAATGGACGATCATCGTCGGCACGGTGACCGGCTGGGCACCGAGGATCTTGTCCATCGCCTGCGCCTGCCAGAAGGCGTCGTAGGCAGGATGCTGCGCGACCTTGCGCCAGAAGCCGGTCTGGCCGAGCCCGCGTGCCTCGGCGATGGCGCCGGCCGAACCGCCGTTCAGATAGAGATCGTAATCGTCGCGGTAGCCCGACCACCATTTGGCGCTGTTGTCGCGGGTCGCGACCTGTTCCAGCATGTAAGGCAAATTCTGCTGGCGGAAGGCGCCATTGTGGAACCAGTCGTCGCCCATCCACCCGTCGACCATGGGGTTCATCGGCACCGACACCTTGAGCGCCGGGTGGGGATGGACCAGCGCCATCAGCGGCGTGAACCCGTCATAGCTGATGCCGATGATCCCGACCTTGCCGTTGGATTCGGGGACGTTCTTGGTCAGCCACTCGATCGTGTCCCAAGTGTCGGTCGAATGATCGACCTTGGTCGGGTTGAGCGCGGTCCCGGCGAGCGGCCGGTTCATCACATAATCGCCCTGCGAGCCATATTTGCCGCGCACGTCCTGGACGACGCGGATGTAACCGCCGCCCACGATCACGTCGGGCATATTGTCATAGCCGTCGAGGACGGCGCCAAGGTTGCCGCTCTGCGCGTAACCCGTCAGGCCGTCGGCATTATAGGGCGTGCGGGTTAGCAGCATGCCGGCGCGGTGGGCTCCTCTGGGCACGAGGATGACGGTGTGCAGCTTCACCCCGTCACGCATCGGGATCATCACCGTGCGGCGTTCAAAGCCGAAGCTGCTGGTCGCGGGGACGAAGGTGGTCGGCGTCTCGTTGAGCAGCTGAGTCGGCGGTGCCGCGGCGAGGCTGGAACCGAGCGCCAGCGAGGCCGCCGCGATTAGAAAATATGTGCTGCGCTTGATCATGACTGGCCCCCGGGATGCTCGGCGCAGCTTGGAAGCGGCGTCGGGGGTTGGCAAGCCCTCTACGACACCGCTTCCAGCAGCCCCTCGAAAAGCCGCCGGCCGTCGGTATTGCCGTGCGCCGGCTCAAACGCTCGCTCGGGATGGGGCATCAGGCCGAGCACATTGCCGGCGTCATTGAGGAGGCCGGCGATGCCGCACGCCGATCCGTTGACCTCACCCGTGTAACGGAACGCCACTCGGCCCTCACCCTCGATCCGATCGAGTGTGTTGGCATCGGCCTGGAAATTGCCGTCGTGGTGCGCGACGGGAAGGGTGATCTCCTCGCCCGCGCGATAGGCGCTGGTGAAGATCGACTGGCTGTTCTCGACCTTGAGGCCGACCGGACGGCAGACGAAGTGCAGCCCCGCGTTGCGCATCAGCGCGCCGGGCAGCAGCCCCGCCTCGGTCAGCACCTGGAAACCGTTGCATACGCCAAGGACGGGCACGCCTTTGCCCGCCGCCTCGACCACCGCCTTCATCACCGGCGAGCGCGCGGCCATCGCGCCCGAGCGGAGGTAGTCGCCATAAGAAAAACCGCCGGGCAAAGCGATCAGGCTGGTGCCCTCGGGCAATGCCGCATCGCGGTGCCAAACCATCGCCGGCGCGTTACCAGTGACCGCTTCGATCGCGACGGCGAGGTCGCGGTCGCAATTGGACCCGGGAAAGACGATGACCGCGCTACGCATCGGCCAATGCTTGTCCTGAGCTAGCCGATTGGCGCTCGACGCGGAAATTCTCGATCACTGTGTTGGCGAGCAACTTCTTGCACATCGACTCGATGTCGCCGTCGCTGGTGCCGTCGGCCAATTCGAGCTCGATCAGCTTGCCGGCGCGGACCTGTTCGATTCCGCCGAAGCCGAGTCCTTCCAAGGCGTGGTGGATCGCCTTGCCCTGGGGATCGAGCACGCCGGGCTTCAAGGTCACGAACACGCGCGCTTTCATCGCTGGTCTCCAGTCCTGCCGCGGGGGCGAATGTGGCCCCTATGACGAGGCGGGCCGCGCGTCGCAAGCTTTACCCTTGATTTACCATTTCGTCGGAAAATGAGCGTGGGCAATCCTGCCCGCAGCATGAGGGTCGAGACTCTATGGTCGCGATTGCCGCCTCCATGTTCGTCGCAATGTTCGCCTGGGGCTCGCAGTATTTCGGCTGGTCGGATCCGGACGGGAAAGTCCAGCTGGCACTGTTCACCGCCTTCGTCCTCGGCTCGGTGTGCGGCTACAAGACCAAGGGCTGACCCGCCGCCCCGCCTGCGCTAAGCCACGGCGGTGACCCTGATTTCCCCTTATGCAGAACTGCTCCGCCTGCGCATCGCCGACGGCGAGCCTTATCGGCTGGTGATGCCGTTCCACGACGACATCATCGGCCGCCCCGGCTTTCTCCACGGCGGGGCGATCGCCGGCCTGCTCGAATTCGCCGCTTTCACGACGCTCGAACGGGCAATCGGCGACGATCAGGTGGCGATGAAGCCGATCTCGGTGACCATCGACTATATGCGCGGCGGCGTCCGCCACGACACGCTGGCCGAAGCGACCATCGAGCGGCTCGGCAAGCGCATCGCCAATGTCGAGGCGGTCGCCTGGCAGCGCGATCGTGCCAAGCCGATCGCCGCCGCCCGCATCAATTTCCTGCTGGAGCGGCCCTAGTAGCGAATTGGCGAATGTTAATAGCCCGACAGCTCCGCCACCCGGGCGGTGTGGAAATTGGCGCCACCGAACAGCTCGCCAAGCACCGCCTCGCGCTTCATGTAAAGGCCGATGTCATGCTCGTCGGTCATGCCGATGCCGCCGTGCATCTGAACCCCTTCCTGCACCGCCAGCGCCGCCACTCGGCCGGCCTTGGCCTTGGCGACCGAGACCATCAGCTCGGCCTTTGGATCGCACGCGTCGAGCAGCTGCGCGGCCTTCAGCGCCGCGGCTCGCGCGATCTCGATCTCGCCATAGAGGTGCGCGGCGC
>JBDSMA010000282.1:0-2204 GCA_039916085.1 Sphingomicrobium sp. | reverse complement strand
ATAGATCTTGCCCTCGTCGGTGCGCGAAAACGGCAGCCCGGCGTGCTCGAGTTCGTAGACCGCGGCGGGCGCCTCGCGGCACAGATATTCGATCGCGTCCTGGTCGCCGAGCCAGTCCGACCCCTTGACCGTGTCGTACATGTGCCAAGTCCAGTGGTCGGGGCCCATGTTGCCAAGACTGGCCGCGATTCCGCCCTGGGCCGCGACGGTATGGCTGCGGGTCGGGAAGACTTTGGTCACGCAGGCTGTTTTCAGCCCCTTTTCCGCCGCGCCCATCGTCGCCCGCAGGCCAGATCCGCCCGCGCCGACCACAACCACGTCATAGACATGGTCGATGATCTTGTAGGCGCCGCTCGTCATGCCGCGACCCCGAAGGCGATTTTCGCCAGCGCGAACAGCGCCAGCGCGGCGGCGCCGATGACGATCATGGTGAGGGCGATGTGCAGGCCGATGCGCGTCCCCTCGTCATGGACATAATCGTCGACCACGACCTTCATCCCGTCGAGTCCGTGGCGGAAGGCGACGACAATGAACAGCGTCATCGGCACCGCCCCCGCCGGCGCGCGCAGCCATTCGGCGAGCGTGCGCTGATCGAGCGTGGGAAGCATGGTGAGGGAGAAGATCAGCCACAACGACAACAGGAGGATGGCAGCGCTGACCAGCCGTTCCTCGAGCCAGTGGTGGCCGACATTGCCGGCTGGGCCGAGGCCGCGAACCTTGCCGAGTGGCGTGGCGCTGTTGTCGGCACTCATTTGCCCACTCCCAGAATGACGTACCAGGTAAGCGCGGTGGCGAGCAACGCCGCGGCGATGGTCAAGACCGAGAACAGCCGGTTGATTTTCAGTTCGTAACCGGCGCCGATGTCGAGCGCGAGGTGCCGGACACCGGAGAAAAAGTGCTGCCAGAAGGCCCAGGTGAGTCCGCCCAGCACGAACAGGCCGAAAGGCGTGCTCGCTGCCTTCGCGAAGCTCGCATAGGCCTCGGCGCCGCCGGAGATCGCTAATAGCCACCACGTCAGCACCGCGAGGCCCGCGACCGTCAAAGCTCCTCCGGTCAGCCGGTGAAGAATCGAGACCAGCATGTGCGGTCCCCATTTCCAGATCGTCAGATGGGGCGACAGCGGTCGCTCGGCGCTACGGGTCATGGGTCCTCGTCGGTGGCGGTGATTGGCCCGTGATCCCCTACGGGCCAAGCGCCCGGCTGGCAAGATTCCGGGACGCTGGCTAACCGCCTCTTAACCATTGACGGAGCATAGCCGGGTCGAAGCAACTGGGGCGAGACGGGGTTTTTCGACATGGCGATGGTGATGCGGCAGACTTCAACAGGCGATTACGACCTGGCGCGCGGCTTTTGCCTGTATGACACGACCGGCGACCTGCCGCAGCGCGCGCGCCGCTTGTGGGACCATATTGCCGGAGCCGAACAGCAGATCGCGCTTGAGTTCTGGCTGCGTTACGCCCGCTCGCCCGAGGTCAAGGATCAGATCGACGACGCCAAGGCGACGGAACTGGCCGACAAGATCCTCCCCTATATCCGCGACAAGTTCACCCGCATCGACCAGGACGAGTGGGTCGAGCAGGCCAAAACCTATGTCGAGAATGCACTCAAGCACGGCCTGACCCTGTCGACCCTGCTGTCGGGTGTCGCCACCGAGACCGAAGCCGCTTTCACCGCCATCCGCGCGTCGGTGTCCGATCCGGCGGAGCAGATCGAGTTCGCCCGCACTTTGTCCGAAACGCAGATGCTCGAGATCGACGCCTTCATCCATCACGCCATCAGTTTCACCCGGATCGAGAGCGGCCAGCTCCAGTCGCGGCAGGCCAGCGAGTTCAACACCAAGGTGATGGGCGTGGTCCAGAATTGCACGCGCGAGAGCGACCAGTTGCGCGCCCAGGCCTCGACCACCAGCGCTTCCGCTCGGGGCATGCTCGGCAAGACCAGCGAAGTTGCCGCCGCCGCCGAACAATCGGCGGTTGCCATGCGCGAAGCGGCGCAGACCGCCGCCGGGCTGATCCGGGCCATCGAGGATGCCCGGACCGAGGTCGAGGTCGCGGCCGGCGTCGCCACCCGCGCCGGTGGCCAGGCCGAGCAAGCGGTCAAGGTGTCACAAGCCCTGTCGGGCCATGTCGAGGCGATCGAATCGATCCTCGGCCTGATCCGCGACATCGCCGGTCAGACCAACCTCCTCGCCCTCAACGCGACCA
>JBDSMA010000281.1:0-6395 GCA_039916085.1 Sphingomicrobium sp. | reverse complement strand
GGTGGCGATCGCCACCGCATTCCTCCACTGCAAGCCCGATCGCGCGATCGGCGGCATGGAATGGCCGCGGATGAAGCTGAACTGGCTGCGCTGATAGACTACGCCGCAATAGCTCGACGGGAAGCGGCCCGACTTGGCGCGGTTGGCAATGACATGCCCGACCGCCAGCTGGCCCTTCAACGGCTCGCTCTTCGATTCGAAGTAAATGGCGCCGGCGAGGCATTCCAGCTCGCGGCTACCCGCCTCCGTGGCGCGCAGCTTGGCGACCATCGAGGACAGATCGCCCGTTATCGCTTCGGGCTCGACCGCCTCCGGGACCGCGGCCAGCGGATCGCCCTGAGAAATAATCCCGACGGCTGGTGCAATTTCAGGGGTGAGAACCGCCGGCACGATCAGCGCGGGATTGACGTTCGAAGTGCTGGCCAGCAGAGGCTCCGATCCCGGAGCGACCTGGGCAGGGGCAACACCGGAAGCGCTGAGCGCCGCCAGGATCAGCAGGGTCGAACGAATGGACAAGTTCATGGTAATCCGAAACCTTGCGGTGAGCCCCCCGCGGCGCGCAGCGAAATGGATTTCCATTCGCCGGCCGAAGATGCCCCCCGACTGCGTGGCATTCAAAATCGGCGTGATTGCCGATCGAAAATGCCCCCCGCTCTGTCGTTACGGTCGCGTTTTTCCTATCGGTTCCTCGGGGTCAACCTGTAGCGCCCATTTCAGCGATGAACCGTTCCGCGTTCGGGACGTCCAGTTCGATCAACCATGAATCCGGGTCAACTTGCGCTCGCCTGACGAGGAAATCCGCCACCTGTGCGGAGTTTGCCGCAATCGATCCGGCCCGTGCCCAGCGATACTGCCCGCCGGGCTCAAGCATCCGCTCCAGGATGGCGTGATGCACGCCTCTGTGGTTGATGACCAGAACCAGGCTGCCACGATCAGGGTCGCCGCTTCGCAACACCATCGCATCTCCACCCGAAGCCTCGACCGCGCGGCGGATCGCCGAGGCCTCGAGGGCCGCGGGCAGCCGGGCGTCGCTCATCCGCCCTGACGGTAACCGTCGAGCCCTGCCAGCGCGATGTGCGAACGCAGGAAGGTGCCGGTTCCCCGAGCGCATTCCTCGCCGTTCGAATCGATGATTCGCGCCTCGGCCACGAACACGCGCCGCCGGCCCGATACCCACCGCCCCTCGGCCCGCGCTTCGCCCGCCTTGAGTGGCTTGGTGAAGTGCAGATTGAACGCGGTGGTCAGCAGGAAGCGATCCGACACGATGCTGTTGGCGGCATAGAATGCGGCATCGTCGAGCATCTTGAAATAGAGCGTGCCGTGGGCCGCGGCGGCGGCATGAAACATGGTCGGCGCGACGGTGAAGACGATTTCGCTGCGGCCTGCCGCGGGCAATGTCAGCCGGGAGTCGAACAGCGAATTGACGGGCGCCGAACGGTAAAGGGATTCGAGCGCGCGCAAATGCGCCTGCTCACCACTTGCCTCTGCCGGCGGTACGGTGTCAGGCGGCATCGCGCTCATCGGCGCCGAGCAGCACCGCGGCCAGCGCATCGCGCGACCGGGCGCCGCGTAGTTTCTCGACCGTCGCGGCGTGGCGCATCAGCCGGCTGACCGCTGCCAGCGCTTTCAGATGTTCGGCCCCCGAGTCGGGGGGTGACAAGAGGAGGAAGACGAGATCGACCTTCTCTCCGTCGATCGCCTTATAGTCGATTGGCTGGGCGAGCCGCGCGACCAACGCGTAGATGCGGTCGATTTGGGCCAGCTTGCCGTGCGGGATCGCGACCCCACCACCGAATCCGGTCGAGCCCAATCGCTCGCGATCCGCGATGGCGTCGGCGATCAGCGTTGGATCGAGTCCCAACCGCTGCGCCGCTACCTGTGACAACATGTTGAGCAAGTTGCGCTTGTTGCCCGCCGACAGGTCGAGGCGGATCGAATCGAAGTCGAGAAATTCGGATAGCTGCATGGGAAACGCATTTCTCAAGGGCTGGCGACGCAGCGCGCGCCTCTAGCCAAACTGGACGATCTTGTCACTTGGCCGAAGGCTCGACCCAGCCGATCGTTCCATCACCGCGGCGATAGACCATGTTGAACGTACCCGAGGCGCTGTTCCGAAACATCAGCGCGTTGGTGTTGCGCAGATCGAGCATCATCACCGCGTCAGACACGCTGGCGTCGGGGATATCGACACGCGTTTCGGCGATGACCGGCGGCGACGGTGGCAGGGGCGTTTCGTGATCCGGCGGCTCGGCGAACACGGTATAAGCAGCGTTTTCGACCACCCCGGCGACCGCCTCGTCCGCGCCAGTGCCTGGGCCGCGGCGTTCGCGCAGCCGGTCGACATAGCGCTTGAGCTGACGCTCGATCTTGTCCGCCGCGCCTTCGAACGCGACATGCGCGTCGCTGGCCCGGTTCGATGCCTTGAGTACCATCCCCTGCGCCACCGGGGCGACGATATCGCACGTGAAGTCGTCGTGCGGCCCGCGGCCGAACGTCACATTGGCCGCCACCGCGCGCGAAAAATAACGGTCGGCGAGCGCGCCGAGGCGGTCAGTCACCCGGCTGCGCAATGATTCGCCAGTGGCAACCTGGTGGCCTGCGACTCGAACGTCCATGACTGGCCTCCTTGATAAGGCGCCGGGCAACGGCCCCGGCGCGAGATTATCCGCCTAGGCGGCGTCGCGGCTTTCGCCCGCGCCCAACAGCCGCGCCCACAACGGATTGGCGATCCGCCCAAGAAAGCTGCGGTGCCGCTCAATCTCGGCGGCGCTCGGCGCGAACGGCCGTGCCGGGCGAAAGACGCGCTCGGCCGGCCGTAGCGCAGCGGACGCGGCGGCGCCAAGTTCGGGCTCGGCGCCAAGGCCAAGACCGATCTGCCGTCCGCCGGTCAGCTCGACATAGACCTGAACGAGCAACTGCGCGTCGAGCAACGCGCCATGTTTGACGCGGTGCGAGCGATCGACGCCGTAGCGGGTGCACAAGGCATCGAGGCTATGCTTGGCGCCGGGGTGGCGCGACCGTGCCAGGCTGAGCGTGTCAATCATCCGTGAAAAACACACGCCGGCCCGTCCGCAGCGTTCAAGCTCATGGTTGAGGAAACCGAAATCGAAGCTGGCATTGTGCGCAATCAACGGCGAGTCGCCGATGAACTCGAGCAATTCGTCGACCTTGTCGGGGAAAAACGGCTTGTCGGACAAAAAAGTATCGCCGAGCCCGTGGATCGCCTCCGCCTCGAACGGCATCGGCCGCTGGGGATTGTAATAGCAATGATAGTGGCGGCCGGTCTCGACCCGGTTGAAGATCTCGACGCAGCCGATCTCGACCAAGCGGTCGCCGCCCGCCGGGCTCAGGCCGGTGGTCTCTGTGTCGAAAACGATTTCACGCATGGCCGTATTATTGACCCGTCACGAGACCAAGACAAGCGAGGATCTCGTCCACCTGACGCTGCGTCGCGTTGAGCGGGCCGGCGGTATTGATGACAAAGTCGGCGCGCGCTCGCTTGTCGGCGTCAGGCAGCTGCCGGGCGAGGATCGAGTCGAACTTCGCCGCGGTCATCCCCGGCCGTGCCATCACCCGGGCCCGCTGCACCCCGGCAGGGGCGGACACGACGATGACCTTGTCGAACGTCGATTCGCCGTGTGTCTCGAACAGCAAGGGAATGTCGAACAGCAACGCCGATGCATCACCATGGGCCATGATGAATCGTGTCCGCTCATGATGGACCGCGGGGTGAACCATCGCCTCAAGCACAGCCAGCTCGACTTTGTCACCGAGCACCTTCAATGCCAGCGCGTCGCGGTCGACCGCGCCGTCACGAGTGGTGCCCGGCCAGCGCTGCTCGATCCGGTCCACCAGCGACCCGCCCGAGCCCTGCAGCCGGCGCACTACGGCATCAGCGTCGAAGACGGGGATGCCGGCCGCCGCGAACATGCCGGCCACGGTCGACTTGCCCATCCCGATCGATCCGGTCAGCGCGAGCGTGATCATGTGTTCAGCCTCTGCAACAATTCGGGGTCGAGGTCGCGCGGCGCGTCGGCGGTGAAAAACAGCTTAAAGCTTGCCGCCGCCTGCTCGACCAGCATTTCAAGCCCGGAGATGACCTTCAGCCCCCGTGCCCGCGCCGCTCTAATCAATGGCGTTTCGGCCGGCGCGTTGACCATGTCGAATACGACGCCGTTGTCGGGCATCGCCGATACGTCGCAATTAAGGCATTCGCGCCCATCCATGCCGAGCGGGGTAGCGTTGATCAGCAGCGCTCCAGTCGGCGGCTGGGTCATCCCGACCGGGCCGTCGGACAAGCCAAATTCGACCGCCAGCGCAGTCGCGGCTTGAACATCGCGCGCGTAAATCTGGATGTCGCGAATATTGAGCAGCTTGAGCGCGGCGAGCGCCGCTCGTGCCGCGCCCCCGTTGCCGAATAAAGTTACGCTGGTTGTCGCCAGCCTAGCCGGGAAGACGCGGCCAACCAGTGTAGCTATCGCCCCGACGTCGGTGTTGGCGGCGACCAGTTTACCGTCGCGCATGACTAGTGTGTTGGCGGCCCCGGCCGCCAGTGCGCGATCGGTCGGCTCGTCGGCCAGCGCCAATGCGTCGAGCTTCAGCGGCATTGTCACGTTCGAGCCTTGCCATGCCTCATCCGCCCGTTTTTCGATGAGATAAGCGGGCAGGCCGGTCCGCGGCACTTGTTGCCGACGATACTCCGCGTCGATTTTCAGCGACTCGAGCCAAAAGCCGTGAATGATCGGCGACAGGCTATGGTCGATTGGATCGCCGATAACCTCGGCATATGGCCGCCCAATAGACGTCATGCCGCCACTACCCCCCTCTCGCGCAGCGCGCCGATCAGCGGGATCAACGGCATGCCGAGGATAGAGAAATGGCTGCCCTCAACGCGGTCGAACAAGGTCACCCCGCGTCCCTCCATGCGAAACACGCCGACACAATGGCCGACTGCAGGCCACTCGGCCTCGAGATAATCGGCGATAAAATTTTCAGTCAGCGGCCGCACGTCTAGCCAGGCGGTGTCAGCGTGGCGCCAGTCGATCTTGCCGCCTCGCCCCAGGGCGACTGCGCTCGACAGGATCAATGTCCGGCCGGAGAAAGCGCGCAGATGCGCCGCGGCTTCTTCGCGGTCGCCCGGCTTGGAATAAAGGATGCCGTCGACGCTAAGCGTGCTGTCGGCGCCGATCACCCAATCGGTCGGGCCCGCCACCACTGAAGCAGCCTTGATCTCGGCCAGCCGGATCGCCAGCGTTTCGCCATCGCCATCATGATCTTGCTTGACCGCATCCTCGTCGCAATCAGGCGCCCGGACCTCATAAGCGATTCCCGCCTGGTCGAGCATGGCCCGGCGGATGCTGCTCGACGAAGCCAGAATCAGCGTCATGGAAAACCTTGTGGAAAAGTCTGGGGACCTGCCTAGCGCCAAACGGGGGATGACCCAACCGCGCCGTTTGTCCCGACTCCGCCAATCGCCGTTCGACCGGGCGTCCACAGGGGACAAACTTCATCCACAGCCTGTGAATCCCGGGCAAGGCGGTTCCCGACTCGCCCTCCTGGCGTCGGTCGGCCGGTTCCTACCTGTTGGCAAAAGCGGGACGCACGCTTAAATCCCGCTGCCAAGCCGCCATCAATCACTTCAAAGATTCTAATTAATATATCTATCAAGAAGGAGAAGAGGGTGGCTTCGCGCCCGATCGACCCGTCGATGCCGCCAGCTGCCGATAAACCGTTGCTGGCCGTGCTGCGTGGTGAGCGGCGCGAGCCGGTGCCGATGTGGCTGATGCGACAGGCTGGCCGCTACCTTCCCGAATATCGTGCCCTTCGTGCCGAAAAGGGCGGTTTTCTCGACATGGCTTATGATCCGGCCACCGCCGCCGAGATCACGCTCCAGCCGTTGCGCCGCTTCCCGATGGACGGGGCAATCCTGTTTTCGGATATCCTCATCGTGCCCCATGCGATCGGCCAGCATTTGAGCTTCGTCGCCGGCGAGGGCCCACGGCTTGCTCCCCCGCTCGCCGATGCCACACTGGACGACCTGCAACCGGTGTTGGAGCGGCTTGCGCCGATCTGGGCGACCGTGGCCAAGGTCAAGGCGATACTGTCGCCTGAGACGACTTTCCTCGGCTTTGCCGGCAGCCCGTGGACGGTTGCCACTTACATGGTCGCCGGGCAGGGCAGCCGTGAGCAGGCCGAGGCACGGAGCCTGGCCTATCACGATCCCGGCAAGCTTCAGGCAATCATCGAGCGGATCGAAGCGGTGACGCTCGATTATCTGACCGGCCAGGTCGAGGCCGGGGTCGATGCAATTCAGTTGTTCGATAGCTGGGCAGGCAGCCTCGCCCCAAGCGAGTTCGAGCGGTGGGTGATCGCCCCGACCGCGCGGCTGGTCGCGG
>JBDSMA010000280.1:0-2946 GCA_039916085.1 Sphingomicrobium sp. | reverse complement strand
ATGGCGAAAACCTCGGCGTAATGTTCACCAAGGAAGCGATCGAGCAGGCCGCTTCGGTTGGACTCGACCTGGTTGAGATCAGCCCCGGCGCCGATCCGCCTGTTGCCAAATATCTCGATATCGGCCGCTTCAAATATGAAGCGCAGAAGAAGGCCAACGAGCAGCGCAAGCGGCAGAAGACGCAGGAGATCAAAGAGATCAAGATGCGTCCGAACATCGACGACCATGATTATCAGACCAAGATGAAGAAGGTTTTCCAGTTCCTGGAGGAGGGCGACAAGGTCAAGATGACCCTGCGCTTCCGCGGCCGCGAAATGGCCCATAACCAGCTCGGCATGGCGGTGCTTCAGCGGGTCTCGGACGACACCGCCGCGGTGGCGAAGATCGAGCAGCACCCGCGGCTCGAGGGCCGCCAGATGCTGATGGTGATCGCGCCGAAATAGATATCAAACCGATACGGTTCATTCCGGGTGGCGTTTCCCTTACGGAATTCGCCGCCCGTTTCTTTTGCAGCGCACCATGTTGCATTTGTGTCGCATCGGTGGCGATTCGCACCGTCATCCGGCCCCGTCGCTTCCTTGCGTCCCGGCGTTGGATTAGTCTTTTCTCCAACGATAAGAATATCCTTCGGGGGAGAAAAGTTATGCGCAAGTCCATGTGGCTGGTTTCTGCTGGCCTGATCGCCCTATCCGCGCCGGCATTCGCTCAGCAAACCGACACCGATAAAGCCGCCGCCCAGCCGACCGACGGTGCCACGGCCGAGGCCGGCGCGGTATCGAAAACCGCGACTCAGCCGACGGCCGACCAGGACGAAGGCGCGATCATCGTCACCGCGACCCGCCGTAACGAAGCGCTGTCCGACGTGCCGCTGGCGGTCAGCGCGGTCACCGCCGAAACGATGAAGAATTCGGGTGCAACCGACATCCGCCAGCTGACCCAGCTCAGCCCCTCGCTGCTGGTGTCCTCGACCTCGTCCGAGGCCGGAGGGGCCGTGGCGCGAATTCGCGGCATCGGTACGGTCGGCGACAATCCCGGCCTTGAAAGCTCGGTCGGCGTGTTCATTGACGGGGTCTATCGTTCGCGCACGGGTTCGGCCCTGACCGAGCTTGGCGCGATCGACCGTGTTGAAGTGCTGCGCGGGCCGCAGGGCACGTTGTTCGGGCGCAATACCTCGGCCGGGCTGATATCGGTCATCACCGCCAAGCCCAAGTTCACGCCAGAGGCGAGCGGCTCGCTGAGCGTCGGTAATTTCAATTACCGTCGCGGCGAAATCAGCCTGACCGGCCCGATCAGCGATACGCTCGCGGCGCGCTTCGACGGTGTCTACATCAAGCGCGACGGTTTCCTCGAGGATCTGGTCAGCGGGCGCGACGTCAACAACCGCAACCGCTACCTGCTGCGCGGACAGCTGCTTTATCAACCATCGACCAACTTCTCGGTGCGCCTGATTGCCGATTACACCAAGCGCAAGGAGGAATGCTGCGCGGCGCCCTATCTCCCGGCGCACGACACCCAGGGCGATGGCAGCGGCGGCTATACTTTCCAGCCATCGACGATCAAGCCGATCATCGAAGGCCTTGGCGGGATCGTGCCAGACAATACTTATGCCCGCAACGTGGCGATCACGCCGGGCCGCAGCTATCGTTCGGACGTCAGGGACTATGGCCTGTCGGGTGAATTGGTCTATGATTTCGGCGGCGCCGAACTGACCTCCATCACCGCCTACCGCTACAATAAATATACCCGCGGAATGGACGCCGATGTCAACAGCCTCGACATTCTTTATCGCGATGATAATGGCACCGCTTACAACCGGTTCAAGACATTCAGCCAGGAACTGCGCCTTCAGGGCACGACGTTCGGCGGCAAGCTCGACTGGCTGATCGGCGGCTATTACGCCAACGAGAGGCTGCAGGTCCGCGACAACATCAGTTATGGCAAGGATTATTCGGCCTATGCCAACTGCCTGATTGCCCTCAACTTTCAGCAGAATTTCGCCGCGCTCCTGTCCGCGCCACTGGTCGACACGACCAATCCGACCTGTTTCAATACAGTCCGGACGGCCGGCCTCATCGCCTCCCCATTCACCAGCCCGACCAACGACCTGATCCTGGCGGCTTTTGGGGGACTCGGGCCATTCGCCTCGCAGCCACCGTTTAACAACAGCGGTTTTTCGAATGCGGCTACCGCGTTTGGAGCTCCCGGCCTGACGCTCAATGGCGCGGGGGTCGATGATCTGTACAACCAGAACAGCAACAACTTTGCGATTTTCACCCATAACATCTTCTCGATCACGGACCGGCTGAAATTCACGGCGGGCCTGCGCTACACGCAGGAAACCAAGACGCTGAACGCAACGCTGACCGACAATAATTACCTGTGCGAATTTATTGGCTACAATCCGCTGCTGTCAGCCTTGCAGAATTTGCCGTGCGTCATCCCGTCCGTGCCCGGTCACTTCTTCGAAGGCACTTCAAGGAAGACCGAGCACAAGCTCTCGGGCACCGCGGTGCTGAGCTTCAAGCCGACCGACCGGATCCTGACCTATGCCAGCTACTCGCGCGGCTACAAGGCGGGCGGTTTCAACCTCGATCGTTCGGCGTTGCCGCGTTCGGTCGTCCCATCATCGACCGGGCCGGCCCCGGGGCCAGTCTGCGGCGGCCCTGCCTCGCCGGGCAACTGCACCCGGGCGGCGAGCCTGGACGATCTTCAGTTCAAGCCGGAGACCAACGACGCCTTTGAGGTGGGGATGAAATATAAGGGCCGCGGGATCGACGTTAACGTCGCCGTGTTCCGTCAGCTATTCCGCGACTTCCAGTTGAACACGTTCAACGGCATCCAGTTCATCGTCGAAAACGTCAACAGCTGCAGCAACAGCCTCAACGGCGCTGACAAGGACAATGACCCTTACACGCTGACCGGCGCCTGCACCGGCGGGACGCGCGC
>JBDSMA010000279.1:0-5782 GCA_039916085.1 Sphingomicrobium sp. | reverse complement strand
TCCGCAAATTCTCCGAAAAGCCGATCACGCTCGACATGATGCGCGGCTTCGGCTCGATGTCGGAGAAAATGGCGACGGTGCTCAAGATCGCCGGCGCCAGCCGCATGAACATCGTCATCTCGGGCGGTACCGGTTCGGGCAAGACGACCATGCTCAATGCGTTGTCGAAAATGATCGATCCGGGCGAGCGCGTGCTGACGATCGAGGATGCGGCCGAACTTCGCCTGCAGCAGCCGCACTGGCTGCCCTTGGAAACCCGCCCCGCCAATCTCGAAGGTCAGGGCGCCATCTCGATCCGCGACCTCGTTATCAACGCTTTGCGCATGCGCCCTGACCGCATCATTCTCGGCGAAATTCGCGGGCCGGAGTGTTTCGACCTTCTGGCCGCGATGAACACCGGCCACGACGGCTCGATGGCCACATTGCACTCCAACTCCCCGCGCGAATGCCTGGCGCGCATGGAGAACATGGTGATGATGAGCGACATCAAGGTGCCGAAGGAAGCCATTTCGCGCCAGATCGCGGATTCGGTCGATCTTATCGTTCAGGTCAAGCGCCTGCGCGATGGCTCCCGCCGGACGACCAACATCACCGAGGTCATCGGCATGGAAGGCGACGTCATCGTCACGCAGGAATTGTTCAAGTTCGAATATATGGACGAGAGCAGCGATGGCAAAATCATGGGCGAATATCGCTCGATGGGCCTGCGCCCTTACTCCCTCGAAAAAGCCAAGATGTTCGGCTTCGATCAGCCCTACCTGGAGGCTTGCCTGTAGTTATTGGGCGGCCGAAAACCGATCGCTTGATCCACCGGCCCGTGGATTATTTTTTCACGATCCAGCCCCATCTTGCAAATATGCCCGCACCGGTACGGGAGCGGAGGAAGGCGAGAAAATTAGCGCTCGCCGCCTTTTCCTTGCCGCGCCGCGTCAGTGCGGTTCCGGCGTCCCGGTAAATCCTGTATTCCGGTTCTACCGCAACGGTGTCCGCGATCGCTGGATTGGCCTTTTCCCAAATGCCCCAGATGATCCACGAGTCGATCGTAGGGTCCGAAAGCCACATCGCCTTGGCTTCTGCGCTAGTCGCCGCGTATCCCACGATGTTCCTTCGGACCGCGCGAACCATATCAATTTTTCCCGTCCGTCCTGCCATGTCCTCCCACAGGCCGGCCTGCCCCGAACCCTGAACCACGATAATGCGATGCCCTGGCCGCACCAGGTCACGAAGCCCGCCAATGCGCTTGGGATTGCCCGGCCTGACCAGGATGCTGGAAACCCGCAGATAAAGCGGGTCGATGCTCTTTTCGTCGATCTGCCCGTCCATCGCCTTGACGAAATCGGTCATCATGTTCTCGGCGCCGCTATAAATCACGTCGGCGTCCTGCTTGGCGTGGTCGATCCATTGGCTGGTCGGGCCTGCGACAACTATGACCTTCGTCCCGGTCTTCTTCCCAAACGCAGCGGCGGCCTCCTTCATCGCCGGTGCGGGACCGCCGGGGCCATAAACGTGCAGGGTTTGAGCACCAACCGGTGTCGCCAAAGCCAGCAACGCGATCGCAATGAAAAACCTTCGCTCCATGTCGTGCTCCTGTCACCTGAGTAACGCTGGAGTCGAGTGTTCGATGCCGACAGGCGATGAACGCTCATTTGCTTGCAAATAATGGCGGGCGTGGCGAGGTTTGATCTCGCCACCCGTGTTATGGTTCCGTTTCACATCGAACCGAGCGACTTCGGTAGGTGCGAAACCTGCCCTTGGCGCTTCAGCGCGAGCTCACGTTGCCAGAGCCTCTAGCGTCGTTTATTCAAACCACATGCGGCGCATGTTTCTCTTGTTGTGGCTCGCGCTCTCCTTGGCGGCATCGTCGGGGCCAGCCTTGGCGTCGCTCGCGCCGGATTGTCCGATGGCGACATCGTCTATGTCGGGAATGGCTAATCCCGACCACATGGCCTGCTGCAAACCCACTTGTTCACCCGACTGCGCCACCGTTTGCCCCGGAGCCATGATCCCGATCAGATCGATCGCCACCACGCCCGGCGATCTAGCCCGGCAGGCGTTCAACTTGCCGCCAATGGCTGATCGCGCTTCGGTCGGACGGGAAGCGGCCGACCCTCCTCCACGAACCACCTTCAGCTGAGGCTATTGCGCCCGCCGGCGCTGTGCGGGCGTGCGTTCAACAGCTCTGGATCTCGGCAATCGGACGCTCGCCGTGAGTGCGGGCGCCGCGCCTCCGAACGTCGGTCGGGATTCGCGTCCTGGCGCACCAATGAAGGTAGAATCCATGACCATCGTACGACTGGCCGTTGCTTCGACGTTGTCGATTCTTTTCGCAGCCGCGACCGCACCGGCGCTGGCCGATCCGCTGACCTTTGAAGCGGCGCTTGCCCGCGCTGGCGCCAACGCGCCGTCACTTCGGGCCGCGGCGCTGGGGATCGTCGCAAGCCGCGCCGCGCGAGGGGCCGCAAGTGCCCTTCCCGACCCCAAACTCACGGTCGGAATCGACGGCTTTCCGGTCACTGGATCGAACGCTTTCAAGCCCTCTCGCGAGGATTTCGCAGCGGTCCGGGTGGGTCTGTCGCAAGACTTCCCCAACCCCGCCAAACGCCGCGCGCAGCGGTCTCGCGCGGATGCCGACATCGCCGTCGCGCTGGCGGAAGCGACGCGCGAGGCTCGCAATGTCGAAGTCGAGACCGCGATTGCCTGGATCAGCCTTGCCTATGCCGAGAAACAGGTCGCGGCGCTCGACGAAGTGCGCGCCCGCCTCGATCGACTTGTGCGCACGGCACCAAGCGCGGTTGCATCCGGGGCGGCCCGTCCGGGGCAGACGCTGGCCGGTCGGCAGGCATTGGCCACACTGGATGACAAGCGCGACGAATTGCTTGCGGCGGCCGGCCGCGCGCGCGCCGACCTCACCCGGTGGACCGGCGACGTAGCGCCGGTCGTCACCGGTTCGCTGCCGATTTTCGCGGTCGATCGGGCCAAACTGCTGGCTGCGATTGACGCTAATCCCCTGTTGGCGCCGGTTTATGCTCGCGCCGGTCAGGCCGCATCCGACATTCGGCTTGCCGAGGCCGGGCGGCGCCCGGATTTTGGGGCGGAAGTCGTCTACCAACACCGTGACCCCCGCTTTGGCGACATGGTTTCGGCCGGCGTGACGGTCAGCCTGCCTTTCGTTCGGCGGAACCAGCAAAATGCGCTAATCGCGGCGCGCCAGGCCGAGGCCGGCAAGGTCCGCGCGGAACAGGACGCCGCGCGGCGCGAGTTGGAGGCCAGGCTCGAGGCGGCACTCGCGGACCACGCGATGCATCACGGGCAATGGATGCGATCGCGGGAAACGCTCGAACCGCTCGCTCGCGAGCGCGTCGATCTTGAGACTGCCAGCTATGCGGCGGGCCGAGCCAGTCTGGTCGATGTCGTCGATGCTCACACCGCGCTGGTCGATGCGGCAATCGTCTCGCTCGATCGCGAGGCGCTGGTGAAAATCGACGAAGCGAAGCTGATCTTGACCTATCGGAGTGCGATACGATGAAATCCGTCACCGTCATCCGCCGCGCGCCCATCGGGAGCGCTTTAATCCTTGCGGTCATTGTCGGCAGCGGCATCGGATATGGCGTGGCGAGAATTATTGCGTCGCCGACCGAAGTCGCCGGTTCGGCGCCGGCAAAGCGCGAGATCCTCTACTGGTATGATCCGATGGTGCCTCAGGAGCATTACGCCAATGCCGATGCTCTCTCGTCGATGGGCATGAAGGCCACCAAGCCTAAATATGCCGAGGAGAGCGGTGCGTCTGGAGTCACGGTTGATCCGGCAGCCCAACAGAATCTCGGTATCCGCCTCGCCGTCGTCGAAGCCGGTGCGATCGACTCCGATCTGACGGTGACCGGGACGATCGACTTCAATCAGCGCCACGTCGCGGTAATCCAGGCACGTGCGAACGGCTTCGTCCAACGCGTTTACAACCGCGCGCCCGGCGATGTCATCGGTGCCGGCGCGCCCTTGGCCGATGTGCTGGTTCCGGAATGGGGTGGCGCTCAGGCCGAATATCGCGCGGTGCAGCGAACCGGCGACCGGGCGTTGATTGCCGCGTCTCGACAGCGCCTGCATCTGCTCGGCGCTCCCGGTACTGGCGGCAATGGCATGACCACGATCCGAAGCCCGATCGGCGGAGTCATCCAGACTCTCGACGTGCGCCGCGGCATGACCTTGTCCGCGGGGCAGACGCTGGCACAGGTATCCGGTCTCGGAACGGTATGGCTCAACGCTGCCGTGCCCGAAGCGCAATCCGCCGGGGTTCGGGTGGGCCAACCCGTCCGGGTTGAGCTGGCCGCATTTCCCGGCGAGAGTGTCTTTGGCCGCGTCATCGCCGTCTTGCCGACCGCACAGGCGCAAAGTCGCACGCTGACCATGCGGATCGAGCTACCCAACCGGGGCGGACGGTTGCGGCCGGGCATGTTCGCAACAGTCCACATTACGGGCGACGCCAGCGGGGGTTTGCTGGTACCGAGCGAAGCGGTCATCCGCACCGGCAAGCGCAATCTGGTGATGATCGTGGTCGCCGGCGGCCGCTACCGGCCGGTCGAAGTTCAAATTGGTCGCGAGGGCGGCGGCAAGACCCAGATCCTCGCCGGACTTGCTGCGGGGCAGAAGGTCGTCGCGTCGGGTCAGTTCCTACTCGATTCCGAAGCGAGCCTGAGTGGCCTTGAGCCAAGCCCGATCGGTGGGCAGCCAATGACCCCGCCGGAGCAACGGCGTTGATCGCATGGATCATCCGAGCGTCGGTCAGGGCGCGCTACCTCGTCCTACTCGCCGCGGCGGCGCTGGCGGTGATCGGTATCGGCGCGGTGAGGACGACCCCGGTCGATGCGTTGCCGGACCTGTCCGACGTCCAGGTCATCGTCCGCACCACCTTTCCCGGGCAGGCGCCGCAGATCGTCGAAAATCAGGTCACTTATCCCTTGGCCACGACCATGCTGTCGGTACCGGGCGCGCGGGTCGTCCGCGGCTATTCATTCGTTGGCGACAGCTTCGTCTACGTCCTGTTCGAGGATGGCACCGATCTCTATTGGGCGCGCAGCCGCGTGCTCGAATATCTCAGCCAGGTGCAGGGGCGCCTGCCCGAAGGGGCCAAGGCGTCGCTCGGCCCCGACGCCACGGGAGTCGGCTGGATCTATGAATATGCGCTGGTCGACAGGACTGGCCGACACGATCTGTCGCAGTTGCGCAGCATCCAGGACTGGTTCCTGCGCTATGAGTTGAAGACCGTCCCCGGCGTTGCCGAGGTCGCCAGCATCGGCGGCATGGTCAAACAATATCAGGTCGTGCTCGATCCCCAGAAACTGGTTTCCTATGGCGTCACGCAAGTTGAGGTGACCGAGGCGCTCAAGCGCGCCAATCAGGAAACCGGCGGCTCGGTGATCGAAATGGCCGAAGCCGAATATATCGTCCGGGCGTCGGGCTATCTGACGTCGCTCGACGACTTCCGCGCCATACCGCTCAAAACGGCTGGCGGCGTTCCGGTTCTCCTCGGCGATGTCGCAACGGTCCAGATTGGTCCTGAAATGCGTCGCGGCATCGCCGAGTTGAACGGAGAAGGCGAAGTCGCGGGTGGGGTCATCGTGATGCGCCAGGGCCAGAACGCACGCACCGTCATCGACGGCGTTCGGACCAAGCTCGACGAACTCAAGAAGAGCCTGCCGCCAGGCGTCCAAATCGTCACGACCTACGACCGCTCCGGGCTGATCGACCGCGCGGTCGACAACCTCACGTCAAAGCTGATCGAGGAGTT
>JBDSMA010000278.1:0-7529 GCA_039916085.1 Sphingomicrobium sp. | reverse complement strand
GAACGCGGCGTTGCGCTCGGCTATCTCGAGCCGCTCCTCGCCGAGCGCTTCGGCGCATCCCATGAGCGGGCAGTGGCCACCATCGTCACCGCCGGTCGAACGCCGCAGACGCTCGACGGATTGGTTGCCGACTATGAGCGGCTGGGCCCGGTGCTGCGCGGGCCGGCGCGCGACGAAGGCTGGTGGACCGGCGTGCGGCGGGAGCTTGGCACGCTGGTGTCTATCCACCGCGCCGACAAGCCTAACCCGCTGCCCCAGGCGCGCTATGACCGGGCGATGGCGGCGCTGCGGTCGGGCAAGGTGGCGGCAGCTCTCGCGGAAACGATGCGCCTGCCCGGCGCGTCCCGGCCCGAGGCAGCCGAGTGGATCAGTCGCGCCCGGCGCCAGGTGCTGGTCGGCGGCGCGCTAGACGAGATTGAGAGCGCGGCATTGCTCGGGGGCGGCAACGCCACGACGGCCAGTTGAAAGCTTGGCACCGGGCGCCCGGCATGCGATTTCGGCAAGGCGGAGCAAGCGGCGGTTCAGAAAATGGGGATTAAGCCGCAATTCAACTGACCGATCCTCCGGGGGTGATGACTTCATGACGCCAAATTCGCCACTGTCCGCGCTTCGTCATATTGTTGCGGCGGCGCTGGCCGGCCTGGTCATGGCAAGCCCGGCGTCGAGCGCGATGCAAGAGCGCCGGCCCGACCCGCTCGGCCCGCTCGAGCCGGTCATCGCGACCCCACCTATATCGATGCCCGCGTCGCCCGCCCCTTATGCCCTGCGCGAGCAATTGACGACTCTTGGCCGGGGCTTCGACGGCAAAGCCGGAATCGCGGTCATTTCGCTCAGGGACGGGTGGGAAATCGACTGGAACGCCAGCCGGCTGTTTCCGCAGCAGAGCTGTTCCAAGCTGTGGGTCGCAATCACGACCCTGGACGCGGTCGACCGCGGCCGGGTCAGCCTCAATGACCGGGTGACGTTGGGCCGCGAGGATTTGACCCTGTTCCACCAGCCGCTGGCCGAAAAGATAATGGGTGGCGGGGGGACCACGACGCTGGGCGCCTTGCTGTTCACCGCCATCACCAACAGCGACAACACGGCCAACGACAAATTGATGCGCTCGATCGGCGGGCCGCAGGCGGTGCGCGACACAATCACTCGTAAGGGACTGGGCGCAATCCGCTTCTACGAGGGCGAACGCTCGCTGCAGTCGAAAATCGCCGGTCTGACATGGAGCCAAAGCTATTCGATCGGCGACGCTTTCTACAAAGCGCGCAGCGCGTTGCCGATGGGCATTCGCAAGGCGTCGTTCGAACGCTATTTGTCCGACCCCTACGACGGCGCCGCACCGCACGCGGTGGCGACCGCGCTGGCGCGCCTCAAAAAGGGCGAACTCCTGTCGCCGTCATCGACCGCCAGGCTGTTGTCGACCATGGGCCAGACCAAGACCGGCGGCATGCGGGTGCGCGCTGCATTGGCGCCGGGCTGGCAATGGAACCACAAGACCGGCACCGGCCAGGTGCTCAACGGGCGGATCGGCGGAATTAACGACATCGGCCTGCTGACCGCGCCCGACGGAACAGTCTATGCGATGGCGCTGATGACCATCCCCAACAAGTCGGATGGCACCGCCCAGGGCCTGATGCAGAGCGTTGCCAAAGCGGTTATCGCCGCCCACGAAACGCGTGTCCGCGGCTATTGAAACGGTCGCGGTCGCGGCACGGCTGGCGGCGCTGACTGGGGCACAACGCTATCCCAACCGGCAGCTTGACCTGTTCGTGGTCCGCGAATTCCTCGATGCCGCGAGCTGCGACGCGCTGTGCGCGCTGATCGACCAGCGGCGGCGCCCGTCGGAGATCGCCGACGACGTCGGCGGCCCGCGCTTCCGAACCAGCGAGACATGCGACCTTGATCCCGCCAACCCGCTGGTCGCGGCGCTCGACGCCAGGCTGTGCGCGGCACTGGGGATCGATGCCGCCCGGGGCGAGCCAATGCAGGGCCAGCGTTATGCGCCGGGGCAGGAATTCAAGCCGCACACCGACACGTTTAACCCGGGTGGCGCGGACTATTTCGCTTATTGTGCCGGCCAGGGCCAGCGGACGTGGACCGCGATGCTCTACCTCAATCGGCCCGAGGCCGGCGGCGCCACCCGCTTCAAAACGATCGACAAGACGATCCAGCCTGAGATCGGCAAACTGCTGGCGTGGAATAATTTACTGCCCGACGGCAGCCCCAACCCGACCACGCTTCACCAGGGAATGAAGGTGAGGCTGGGTGTCAAATACATCATCACTAAATGGTTTCGGGAATTTCCAGACGCCTAATGGGATGCCCGTCAGCCGCGGACGATCGCCGGGAACAGGCGGCGCAGCGCGCTGAGCTTGGGCCGATCGTTGACGATGATGTACGGACTCATCGGGTTACGGGCCATATAGCCCTGATGATAAGCTTCGGCGGTGGCGAAGCCGCTAAACGGCTCGACCCGGGTAACGATTGGCCGGGCGAAGACATGCGCGGCCGATAGTTGGGCGATATAAGCTCGCGCCTGTCGCGCCTGGGCGGCGCTGGTCGGGAACAGCGCGCCGCGATATTGAGTGCCGCTGTCCGGGCCCTGACGGTTTAATTGCGTCGGGTCGGTGACGACCGAATAATAGATACGCAGCAGCTGGGCATAGCTGACCTGCCGCGGATCGAAGGTGACGCGCACCGTCTCGGCATGTCCGGTCGTCCCGGTCGAAACCATATCGTACGTCGGCCGGGCCGTTCTGCCGCCGGCATAACCCGACACCGCGCTGGTGACACCGCGGACATGGTCAAACACGCCCTCCACCCCCCAGAAGCAGCCGCCGGCGAAATAGGCCACTTCACGCGGGGCGGCATTAGGCACGACTACTGCAGGGGCCGGGGCGACGCGGTTGAGCTCGGCGCCCGACGACGGCGCGGCAGCGAGGATGCCGACCACGGCGGCGAGGACGAACACCGGGGCGAGCGGCGCGAAGGAAGTTCGGGGCATGGAATTTTTCCTTGGATAAGCGCGAGTTACCCTAAGGATACGAGCTGAACGGCGGATGGATGCAGCCGCTTGGTGTGCGGCCAGACTCAATAAGGTCAGAGGCAATGGAGCGGGCGAAGGGATTCGAACCCTCGACCCCAACCTTGGCAAGGTTGTGCTCTACCCCTGAGCTACGCCCGCTCGACATGGCGGACCGGGCTCAAGTCCCGGTCGGGTGGAGCGGGCGCCTAGCATCGCCCTTGATGCGCCGCAAGCCCTTGGCGCGCTTGCCGCCCGCCCGGCGCGCGCCCATATGCAGCCTCGCGGCGGCAATGGAGTGAAGGCGTGGCGACTGTAGGATTGAACGAGGTCGAGCGCGAGGTGATCGAGCGCTTCCAGCGCGACGTGATCGAGCCGTCGATGACCGGCCTCGTGATCCTCGACTTCTGGGCCGAGTGGTGCGGGCCGTGCAAGACCTTGTCCCCGATCCTGGAAAAGATCGCGGCCGATTATGCAGGCAAAGGCGTGGTGCTGGCGAAAATCGATGTCGACGCCGACAAGCTGATCGCCGAGCAGTTCCGGGTTCAGTCGATCCCCACCGTCTATGCGCTGTTTCAGGGTCAACCGGTGGCGGATTTGACCAACGCGCGCACCGAGGCCCAGCTGACGCGGCTTATCGACCAGTTGCTGACCCAATTGCCGGTCAAGGGCGCAGCGCAGGATCTCGCCGCCGAGATCGAGCCGCTGCTGGCGATGGGCGAAGAGGTTTTGGGGGAGGGCGACACGGTCCGGGCCGAATTGCTGTTCGAGCAATTGCGCGGAATGGATCCCGCCAATCCGGCGGTGATCGGCGGGCTGGCGCGGGCGCTGATCGCCGGGGGCAAGATCGCCGAGGCCCGGACGCTGCTTGACGAGGCGCCGGAGGACGCCGCCGCGCACCCGGCGATATCCCGCTCCCGCGCCGCGCTGGACGTGGCCACTGCGCCCGTCGCCGACACCGCCGCCGAAGAAGCGCGGCTGGCCAAGGATCCCGACGACCATGAGGCGCGGCTGGTGCTGGCCAATGCCAGGATGGCTACGGGCGACCGCGAGGCGGCCGCCGACGCACTGCTCGAGATCATCGCCCGCGACCGCGAGTGGAACGGCGGCGCGGCGCGGGCGCGGTTGCTCCAGCTGCTCGAAGCGGCGGGGTATGACGACCCGTGGGCGCGGACCCAGCGACGCCGCCTTTCGGCCCTGCTGTTCACATGAGCGACGGACGGCCCCAACGCGTCCCGCTTTTCCCGCTGGCCGGCGCGATCCTGTTCCCGCGCGCGCAATTGCCGCTGCACATTTTCGAAGAGCGCTACAAAGCGATGGTCCGCGACGCGATGACCAATCAGGGCCGGATCGCGATGATCCAGCCGCGACCGCTGCTCGCCGACGCCGAGCCGGGCGATTCGGCGCCGCTGTTCCGCACCGGCTGTATCGGCGAGATCGTAGGTGTCGAAGAACTGGACGACGGTCGATTCAACATCATCCTCCAAGGCTCCAACCGTTTCCGTCTGATCGCCGAGGCTGATGTCGGCACGCTGTACCGCCAGGCCGACGTCGACCTGAGCGCATTCGACGATGAACAGCCCGACCCATTGCCGTCTGTCCTGCGCGCCGCGGTCGAGCAGGAAGCGCGGCGATTCGGCGACGCGCTGGGGCTGGTGGTCGACTGGGATGCCGTCGGCCAGCTCGACGACGAGTTGCTGGTCAACGCCATCGCTCAGGTCGCGCCGTTCGATCCCGGCGCCAAGCAGGCCCTGCTCGAGGAACCGACCCTGATCGGGCGCGCCGACCTCGCCGTGCAGCTGATGCAGTTTCAGCGAATGGCGCCAGGCGGCGCCGATATCGGCCAGACGCTGCAATAATTTCTAGATCGGCAGGCCCCTGAGCAGCAGCGGCAGGTCGCCGCTCGTGCCGCGGGCTTCGGCCATCAGGCGATCCTTCAGCGGGCTAAAGCGGTCGATCAGGCCCATGCCGAAACGGCGCACCGCCGAGGCGGTCTTGCCGGGAACGCCGTAGATGCGGGTCAGCCCGTCGGTGGCAAGCGCGACCATGAAGGTATCGAGGCTGCGCCAGCGCTGATAGCGAGCGAGAAGCTGGGCATCGCCGAGGTCCAGGCCAAGCCGCGCACCCTCGACCAGCACCTGGGCCAGCGCGGCGGCGTCGCGGTAGCCAAGATTGACGCCTTGGCCCGCGATCGGGTGGATGCCGTGCGCGGCGTCGCCGACCAGCGCCAGCCGCCGGTCGGTGATTCGCGCGGCGTGGTGGAACCCTAGCGGGTAGGAACTGCGCGGGCCCAACAGCGCGATCGGCCCAAGAAAGCCGCCCATCGCCGCTTCGGCTTCGGCGGCAAAGTCGGCATCGCTCAGCGACAGCATTCCCGCCGCGTCACTCGACTTGACCGACCACACGATCGCCGAGCGGTGGCCGCCCAAATCGTCGGTCATCGGCAGCAGGGCGAACGGACCGGCCGGGTAGAAGATTTCATAAGCAACGCCGTCGTGCGGATATTCGTGGCGCAGCGTTCCGACGATCGCGGCATGGCGATAGGACCATCGAGCGAGCCGAATGCCGGCGGCATCGCGGGTGGGCGAGTTGCGCCCTTCCGCCGCGACCAGCAACGGCGCAGCCAGCCGCGTGCCGTCGTCAAGAGTGGCCATGACGCCAAACTCCCCGCGGTCGATGACGCTGGCGCGACGCTGCCAGTGAAGCTTGATCTTGTCGCCGGCTTCGGCCCGCGCCCTAAGTGCGGCGCGCAAGTGGCGGTTCTCGTGCATCCAGCCGATCGGCTCGTCGTCGCTTTCGCCGGGCTCGAAGCTCAGCCCGCCCGGGGCGAGGCCGTCCGCGACCTGGATCTTGCGGATAGGACAGCCGGGCACGGCGAAATAATCGCTGATCCCGATCGCATCGAACATCCGCTTCGACGAAGAGGACAGCGCGCTCGTTCGACCGTCGAACGCCGCCTCCTTGCGCTGATCCGGGTCGGCGGGGTCGATTACAGTTGCCGACAGGCCACTGGCATCGAGCGCCGCGGCCAGCGCCAGCCCGACCAGCCCGCCGCCAAGGATGATCACGTCGCTGCGTTCCATGTCCGCCGCTGTAGGCGTTCGACCTCACCAAGGCGAGGCCTCAACGCGCTTGACCGCCGAGTCCCCCGCAAGGCATTGTCCGCCCTTGAAGATTCCATGGGGGAAGTCGATGGCCAGCGCCGCACAGCGGGCACCGAAGCGCGACCTGGAGCCGCATTGGCGCGATAAGCTGGCGTTGTCGCTGCGTCGCTTCGTGCGGCGCTCAAGCGGGGCGCTACTGACCGCGGTCAGCATCGCGCTGGTCCTCGCGCTCGCGACCCACTCGTCGGTCGATCCGAGCCTGTCGACCGCCGCCGGCGGGCCGCCGAGCAACTGGCTTGGCGCGTTCGGGTCTTACACCAGCGATTTCCTGCTGCTGCTGTTCGGGCCGCCTTCGGCGCTGCTGCTGCCGGTGACCGCGCTGACCGGGCTGAGAATGATGTGGGGCACCCATGCCCCCCACCTCGGCCGCTCCCTGACCATCGCTGCGCTGGGCATCGGCCTGATCGGCATTGCCGCGGCGATGCTCGCCGGCTCGGCCGTATCGGGTCTGCCCGCGGGCTGGGGCGGGCTGGTCGGACTGGGCGGCGCGCATGGCCTCGACGCGCTACTGGGAATGATTTCCAATCCGTCGATCGCCGGGCCGTTGCGCCTGTCGCTGATCGCACTGCTGGCGATCGGCGGACTCGTCACCGGCTGGTTCGGACTGGGTATCAGCGAGGATGAAAGGGCCTGGGCGAGCGACCGGGTGCGGCGTGATCCGGGTGCCGCTGCGCGACCCTTGCGCCGAACCCAGATGCGTAAAGGTGCGGACGATGAGGAGCGTCTCGCCACGCCCCCCCGCTCACGCCCGAGCGTCGCCGTCGCCGACCCCGCCCAGCCGGTCGCCGCCGCGGCCAGACCGGGACGCAAGGGCAAGGCGGTCGCCGCCGGCCAGGCCAGTCTCGCGCTTGGCGACAGCTATGTACTGCCATCGCTCGACTTGCTGAATCCGCCGCCGGCCGGCAGCAAACCGACCGTCGATCGCGCCGCGCTGGAGCGCAACGCACGGCTGCTCGAAAGCGTGCTTGAGGATTTCCACGTCCGCGGCGACATCGTCGAGGTTCGGCCCGGCCCGGTGGTAACGATGTACGAGCTGGAGCCCGCGTCAGGCATCAAGGCGAGCCGGGTGATCCAGCTGGCCGACGACATCGCCCGCAACATGTCGGCGCTGTCGGCGCGGGTCGCGACCATCCCCGGGCGCAGCGTAATCGGCATCGAGCTACCCAACGCCAACCGCCAGTCGGTCGTGCTGAGTGAGCTGATCGGCAGCCAGGCGTTCGCCGACCAGAACATGTCGCTGCCCCTGATCCTGGGTAAGAACATCTCGGGCGATCCGGTCATCGCCGACCTTCAGCCGATGCCGCATCTGCTGGTGGCCGGGACCACCGGCTCGGGCAAATCGGTCGGCT
>JBDSMA010000277.1:0-3386 GCA_039916085.1 Sphingomicrobium sp. | reverse complement strand
CCGCGCTCGCGCTTGAAGAAGCCGCCCGGGATGCGCCCGGCGGCCGAGAATTTTTCCTGGTAGTGGACGGTCAGCGGGAAGAAGTCCTGGCCCGGCTTGACGGTCTTGGCGGCGGTCACCGCGCACAGCACGACGGTTTCGCCGAGGGTCGCGAGGACGGCGCCATTGGCCTGGCGCGCGACGCGCCCGGTTTCGAGCTTCAGCGTCTTGCCGCCAAGGTCGATTTCCACAGTCTTGATATCGAACATAGTATTTCCTTCGCTCAGCCGCCGGATGCGGGTGAGTTCGTCTGTCATGGGCAATCCGGCCCATGGTCGGTCGGGACGCTTCATGGCCCCAGGGACCCCTCGCCGAAATGCGCGAGGCCCGAAAGTGAAAGGGCGCCGCGAAGGCGCCCTTGGATTACTTGCGAAGGCCGAGCTTGCCGATGATGTCGGTGTAGCGTTGGGCGTCTTCGCGCTTCAAATAATCGAGCAAAGATCGGCGCTTGTTGACCATCATCAGCAGGCCGCGGCGCGAGTGATTGTCCTTCGCGTGGGTCTTGAAATGGTCGGTCAGCGTCTGGATGCGGCTGGTCAGGATTGCGACCTGCACTTCGGGCGACCCGGTGTCGCCCTCGCTCTGGCCATGTTCCTTGATCAGCTTCTGCTTCTCGTCAGCGGTAATCGACATCGGTTAACTCCTTGAATCTAGATGTTGAACCCGCGCACGACGATCACGTCGCTTGCCGAAACCTCGACCAGTGCGACCGGACGATGTTCGTCGGTTGCGAGGTAAAGACCCGGCTTCAGGGTTCCCGTCAAAGTAGTACTTTGATGGGGTCCCTTCGCGGGGTTCCCGAAAAGCCGCTGTCCGTGATGGAGCAGCCGCGCTTCGTCGGGAGTGACGGGGAGGGCCGGGATGTCGTCCAGCCCCGCGATGAGCGGGAGAACCGCCCCATCAAGCCCGCGCGCCTTAGCGGCAGCGTCGAGAAAGTCCAGCGAAATCGCCTGTTCCAGCCCGAACGGCCCGGCCCGCGTCCGCCGGAGCATGGTGACATGGCCGACCGTCCCCAACGCCCGGGCAATGTCGCGCGCGAGGCTGCGGATATAGGTCCCTTTCGACACGGTGGCAGAGAGGGTGATTTCCACAATTCCGTCATGCTGAACTTGTTTTAGCATCCATTCCGGTGAGGGAGGCGTGGTCGCCGCCATGGACCCTGAAACAAGTTCAGGGTGACGAATGGAAATGGAGTGCACCGTCACCGCGCGCGACTTGAGCACGACCGCTTCGCCCTTGCGCGCCAAGTCATACGCCCGCCGCCCATCGACCTTGATCGCCGAAAAAGCCGGCGGAACCTGCTCGATGAGGCCGGTGAAGCGCGGCAACACCGCCTCAACTTCGGCCAGGGCCGGCAGCTTGTCGCTGGTCGCCACTACCGCCCCCTCGAGGTCGAGCGTGTCGGTCTCCGCCCCGAACGCGATGGTGAAGTCGTAGACCTTGGTCGCGCCCAACATATGCCCGGCGAGTTTGGTCGCCTCGCCGATGGCGATCGGCAGCACGCCCGAGGCCAGCGGGTCGAGCGTCCCGCCGTGGCCGACGCGGGTCTTGACCTCGCCCGCCTCGCGCAGCGCCCGCTTGACCCAGCCGACGCAGTTGGTCGAGCCCATGCCGACTGGCTTGTCGAGGATGATCCAGCCGCTCAGCATCGGCGCTTAGCGGCGCGGGATGTCGAGCGCGAGCTGGCGGGCTTCGCTTTGGCGCAAGCGCTCGAAGAAATGGCGGCGGCACAGCGCGATATAGCGGTCGTTGCCGCCGATCTCGGTCTGCGCGCCGACCGCCACCGCATGGCCCTCGGCATCGACCCGCAGGTTCATCGTCGCCTTGCGCCCGCACTCGCACACGGCTTTCAACTCGACGAGGTTGTCGGCGAGCGCAAGCAGCGCCGCCGATCCCGGAAACAGCTTCCCCTGGAAGTCGGTGCGCAGGCCATAACACAGCACCGGAATGCCCAATTCGTCGGTCACTCGGCACAATTGCTCGACATGGGTCGGCGTAAGGAACTGCGCCTCATCCATCAGCAGGCAATCGATCTTGCGCTTCTTCAGTTCTTCCCCGGTCGCCGCGAACAGGTCGATCTCGTCGGACCAGGTCGCGGCCGGCGCGGACAGCGCGATGCGCGATCCGATGGTGCCCTCGCCCGAACGGTCGGAAAACGCCGCCGTCCACAGCATCGTCTCCATGCCGCGCTCGCGATAGTTATAGTCGGCCTGGAGCAAGGTGGTCGATTTGCCGGCATTCATTGCGGCGTAATAGAAATAGAGCTTGGCCATCGCTTAGGGGCAGGCCCCGCCGTTGGGCGCGGGCTTGAAGTCGCCGACCCGGACGCCGATTGCCCGTTGGGTCCACATTTCGATCGTCGGGCTGTTGCCGGGGGGCAGGGCGCAGGTCTTGGCTAGCCCCGCCGCGCCGACCAGCTGGGCGCGGTAGGTGTAAGCGGTGGTGCTATTGTTGGTGGCGATCATCGTCGTGCCCATCAACGGGGTGACCGAAATCATGACCTCGCCCGGTGCCGGCTTCGCGCCTGGCGCGACGCGATGTGCGTGGGCGGGCTGGCCGTGGTCGATCCTGAACGCCCAGGCCTCGCCGGTGGGGACGGTCAGCGCGGCGCTGATCAACAAGGCGAAGGCGGCGATCATGACGCGGCGAGGCTAGCCGAACCGCCCGCGGGCTGCCACTCTTCCTTCAGGATCGAGAACAGCACGGTATCGCGGACGTGGCCGTTCCAGGTGATGCGGTCGGCGCGCATGACGCCTTCGCGGATCGCGCCGAGCTTGGTCATCGCCGCCTGCGACCGGGCGTTGCGCGCATCGACGCGAAACTCGACGCGGCGGTATCCGGCGTCGAACGCGCGGCGCAGCATCATATCCTTGGCGCGCCGGTTGAACCCGGTGCCGCGCCACGCCGGGCGGTAATAAGTGTTGCCGATCTCAAGCAGCCCGCGCTCCTCGTCGATACCTAGGAAACAACTCATCCCGACCAGCGTGTCGCCCTCGAGCAACGCGAACCGCGCCCACGGCAGGGCCATGATCTTGTCGAACCCGGCGTCGAACCCGTCAGGGCCGAAATTCGTCGCGTAAATGGCCCATATGTCCGGATCCTGGGCACAGGCGCCGTTCAACGCCGCGCGATGCCCCTCGGCCAGCGGCTCTCCGCGCACTGCGTCGCCGGTCATCGGCGCGACGAGGCCGGTCATTCCTTGCCGATATCTCGCGCTACTTTGGGCGCGCGCAGCAGCGTATCGATCTTGCCGCCTTCGTCGAAGCTGTCGTCGGCGAGGAACTTGATCTTGGCGGCATATTTGGTGACGACCCGCCGCGCGACTTCCTTCTGGAAGAAGGCGGTGT
>JBDSMA010000276.1:0-4802 GCA_039916085.1 Sphingomicrobium sp. | reverse complement strand
CTGTCCTACAGATTTGCCGTTGTGGCAAGACCCGAGCGACTCGAAGGGAGTTTGAATGGGTAGTTCGGGCGAGACATTGGCGAAGCGCCTGCTAGTCGAGCGGGCGATCCAAGGCGAGGTTACTGCGTCCGGATCTCCGAAACCTCACAGCCGAGCGGTAGCTGGTGTGCGGGGTGAGGCTCGCCCGGCGCGGTCAGTCACCGTCAACCTTGCCGACAGCCCGCTCGGCTGGCTTTACGCCCACGGCCATATCGGGCGCCGACAGTTCGAAGCCGGTGAACGGCTTCGCGCCGATTACGAGCGGGCGCAGTTGTCCGCGCGGGTGACGATGCGATGGGACGCCGCACCGATTTCCAGCGGTCGCGGCGGACCTGCCCCAGCGCCAGACCTTAGCGGCACCCAGATCGACGCCCGCCGCCGCTTCGACCGCGCGATCCGCGTTGCCGGGCCTGGACTAAGCGACATATTATGGCGGGTCGTCTGCGGCGGTGACGGCATGCGCCAGGCGGAAAGCGCGCTCGGCTGGCCGGCGCGAGCGGGCAAGCTGGTACTGGCGTTCGCTCTCGATCGGCTGGCCGGGCATTACCGCATCCGGTGAGCGCCTTGCCCGCCTCGCCGACGTCCCCTAATCCGACGGGAAGGGAGAGCAAACCATGATCATCTTCGGTTCGTCGATTTCGCCGTTCGTGCGCAAGACGCTGGCGTTCGCCGCGGAGAAGGGGATCGCGGTCGACAACGTCCCGACCCGGATCGCCGACGACAATCCCGATTTTCGCGCCGCCAGCCCATTCCGCAAGATGCCGGCGCTTCAGGATGGCGACTACCGGCTCGCCGACAGCTCGGCGATTTGCCACTATCTCGATGCGCTCAAGCCCGATCCGGCGCTAATCCCGGCCGATCCGCGGTTGCGCGGGAAAGTCGTGTGGTTCGACGAATTCGCCGATACCTTGCTGTTCGCGTGCGGTGCAAAGATGTTCTTCAATCGCATCATCGCCCCGCGTTTCCTCGGCCGCGAGGGGGACCTTGCCGCCGCCGACGCCGCCGAACACGAGGAGCTTCCGCCGCTGCTCGATTATCTTGAGGGGCAGGTTCCGGATTCGGGCTTCCTGGTCGGAGACCGGCTGACGCTGGCCGATATCGCGGTCGCCAGCCCGTTCGGTAATTTCCGCATGCTTGAGGTCGACATCGACGGCGCTCGTCATCCCAAGCTACACGA
The DNA here is from genome assembly GCA_039916085.1 of Sphingomicrobium sp. Taxonomy (GTDB): domain Bacteria; phylum Pseudomonadota; class Alphaproteobacteria; order Sphingomonadales; family Sphingomonadaceae; genus Sphingomicrobium. The sequence goes on along the minus strand of JBDSMA010000276.1, from coordinate 3,586 downwards.
CTATGTCCGACGGATGCTGGCGCGCCCGAGTTTTGCCGAGCAGCTTGCCGGCAACATGGCCTTCCTCGCCCAGACGGCCGCGCCCGCATAAACAAAGGGCCGCGCCGCCCAGCCGGGAAGCGCGGCCCTCATTCGTGGTCAGCCATTACTCGCCGTCGGGCGCGCCCTGGCCGTCCTTGGCATAGTCATCGCCCTCGACCAGCTCGCTACTGGAATCCGACGAGCCCTCGGAGCCGACGAAGCCCGAAGGCTGCGGCGGCGCCTGTCCAGTCGCCGGCGATCCGCCGCTGCTGCCTTCGATGTCGCTCTTCTGCTCGGTCATGGCTTCGCTTTGGCCGATATGGCCGGGCTGCTCGCCGGACTGACCCTGTTGCGAAGTTTCCGGAGGTTGCTGCGCCTGGCCCGATTGTTCAGCCTCGCTCGCCTGCGTTGTTTCCGGCTGCTGCGGTTGCTGCGCGGTTGGCGGCTGCTGGCCGGCCTGGGTCTGTTCGAGATTGGCATTGGCACCGGTTTCCGGGCTCTCGTTATCGCAGTCTTCCATTATCCCAGCTCCTTCTCTCACTCGCCCTTGCTCTCGCTTCCTTCAACGGACGGACGGCTTGGCTCGTTCCGGGGCCGACGTCGGCGATGCGACGAGCCGAGCGTCGTGCGACGAACCGAAAAAAAGCCGCCGGGAATGACCCCGGCGGCTGCATTTCTTTGGTGATTGATCGCGTCAGGCTTCCGATGAATTGTCCTTGGCAGGCGCGGCACCTTCGTCTGGAGCTTCAGCGCCTTCGGCCGGCGCTTCGGCGGCCGAAGCCTTGTCGGCGGCGGCTTCGGCGACCGGAGCCTCCTCGGCGCTATCGCTCGGCAATTCGCCGGGCTCGGCGGCGGGATCATCGTCCTCGGTAAAGCTCGCCTCTTCGCGTTCGAACATCGACTTCATGACGTCGATGCCCTGCGCCTGGAGGTCGGCCTCTTCCGGCGAACGGGCGACGTTGACCTTGACCGTGACCGCGACTTCGGGGTGCAGCGCGACCTTGATCTCGTGCATGCCGATCGCCTTGATCGGGCGCGACAGCACGATCTGGCTCTTGCTGACCTTGGCCCCTTCGAGTTCGAGTGCGTCGACGATGTCGCGCGCCGAAACCGAACCGTAAAGCGCGCCGACGTTTGACGCCTGGCGGATCAACTGAACCGTCTTGCCATCGACGTCCTTCGACGCCACTTCCGCATCGGCCTTCTTCGAGGCGTTGTCGGCCTCGATCTTGACGCGGTTGGTTTCGAACAGCTTGCGGTTCGACTCATTGGCGCGGAGCGCCTTCTTGTTGGGCAGCAGATAATTGCGCGCGAAGCCGTTCTTGACGGTGACGACGTCACCGATGTGACCGAGCTTCTCGACGCGTTCGAGCAGGATGACTTCCATGGCTCGCGCTCCTTATTTCACGACATAGGGAAGCAGGCCGATGTGGCGAGCGCGCTTGATCGCTTTCGCCAGCTCGCGCTGCTTCTTGGTCGACACCGCGGTGATGCGGCTGGGGACGATCTTGCCACGTTCGGACACGAAGCCCTGAAGCAAGCGGACGTCCTTGTAATCGATGACGGGGGCGTCCTTGCCCGAGAACGGGCAGGACTTGCGGCGGCGGAAGAACGGACGAGCCATGTCTATGCCTCCTGCTCGGCGCGGGGGGCGCGCTCGGCGCGATCGCCGCCGCGGTCACCACCACGGTCGCCACGGTCGCCGCCGCGATCACCGCGATCTCCGCGATCACCGCGATCTCCGCGGTCGCCACGGCCGCCGCGCTCGGGCCGGTCGGACTTGCGCATCATCGCCGACGGGCCGGCTTCGTGCGCATCGACGCGAATGGTCATGAAGCGGATGATGTCTTCGTTGATCCCGGTCTGGCGCTCCAGCTCGGCGACGGCCGCTGGCGGGGCATCGACGTCGAGCATGACGTAATGCGCCTTGCGGTTCTTCGACATGCGGTAAGCGAGGCTGCGCAGGCCCCAGGTCTCGGTCTTGACCACCGATCCGCCGTTGTCGGTCAGAATCTTGGTCGCGTTTTCCGCCAGCGCATCGACCTGGGCCTGAGCCAGGTCCTGACGCGCGAGGAAAACATGCTCGTAAAGCGGCATGAGTGTCTCATCTGTTGGCCGATCGTTGACGCCGCCCAATGCGGACGCCCCTCCGGCTGTCGTTCAAAGCAATAGCGCCGCGAGGGACTGGCCCCGGCGGCTGGCGGCCCTATGGCGCAAAACCCCTGGTGGGGCAAGCGGCTAGCAGGTGATCATCACCTCGCGGGTGCGGATCTCCTCGTCGAAGCCTTTCAGCGTAGCGCGCCTGATCTCGGCGAATTGCATCCCCTTGCCCAGGCATAGCTCAGCGATGCCGTTGGTAACCAGCACGGCACCGGGCTCGGCATAAGCGCACAGGCGGGCGGCAAGATTTACGGTCGAGCCGAAGAAATCATTGTCGCGCTCGATCGGCTCGCCGGCGGCAGCGCCGATGCGAATCTGAAAGGCGGGCAAATTCTCCTGCGGCACGATCGCTTGCACGGCGGTTTGAATCTTGCACGCCGCCTTGACCGCCTGCACCGGCGACAGGAACACCGCCATGATGCCGTCGCCGGTATGCTTGATGACCTTGCCGCCATGCTCGGCGACCGCGGCGCGAACGATGGCGTCGTGGGTCGTGAGGAGTTCCATGGCGATATGATCGCCAAGCCGCTGGGCCAGTTCGGTCGAGCCGACGATGTCGGTGAACATGACGCTGCGAACCGCGGTGTCGTGACCCGACCCGCCCGGGTACAGCGCGGCGCCCGCTTCATCGATACCGCCCCCGCCCAGAAAACTGTCGGCGAGTTCGGGGTCGATCTCGATGATTTTCTGCGCGGTCAGGCCGTGGGCCTCGCGGTGAACCCGTTCGGCCGCTTCGACGCTCGGCGCTTCGACCAGGCAAAATACCTTGCCGCACTTCTCGTTGATCCAATATTTCCGATAATCGACGCCGTATTTGCCCTGGACCGCCATGTCCGCTTCATGCGCTTTCTTGAGGTCGGCCGCGGTCGCGCCCGGCACTTCATGAACATCAAGGTAAAGCGGCATCTCGACTCCCCACGAACAGCGTCGCTTGCATACATGGATTTAAGCGGGCGGCCAATTGCCGGGCGGCGGGCGGCGTGGCATCGTCGGCGCATGGCGACCCATCTCAAGCCCGCAGCCGATCCGCTCGACGGGATGAGCCTGCCCGGGTGGCTATATCACGACCCCGAATTCCTCGAGGCGGAGAAGCGCGCCTTCCTTCGGGCCGCGCCACAGGTGGTTTGCCATGCCAGCGACATTGCCATGCCGGGCGACTGGCGGGCGCTAGATTATCTCGGCGACAGCGTGATCGTCATCCGTGGCGACGACGGGGTGGCGCGGGCGTTCGCCAATGTCTGCCGCCACCGCGGCTCTCGACTGGTCGATGGTGGAGAAGGCTGCGCCAAGGTGCTGACCTGCCCCTATCATGCGTGGAGCTATGCCCGCGACGGGCGGCTGGTCGGGGTGCCCCATCGCGGCGAATATCCGGGACTCGATCCTGACGCGCTCGGGCTGGTGCCGG
>JBDSMA010000275.1:0-9298 GCA_039916085.1 Sphingomicrobium sp. | reverse complement strand
CGCAAGACGGCGGCAAGCTCGACGTGTTCGAATTGACGCCGGTGGCCGACCAGCCGGCGTCATGAGCATCAGCGATGCCGGGGAGGTGCGCGCGCACCTCGTCGCCGCCGCTACCGAGGGCCATCCTCTGACCTATTCCGAGCTGCTCGAACTGCTCGGGCACGGTTTTTCGCGGCCCAAGATGCGCGCGCTGTGCGTGACCCTGGGCACGGTCGACGAACAGGCCGCCGCGCGCGGCGAACCCGAACTGGCGGTTTTGGTTGTACGCCAGTCCGACGGGCTCCCCGGCCAGGGCTGGTGGATCGCCGGCGGCGGCACTCCGCATGGCTATGACGGGCTGTGGGAGGGATCCGAAGCGGCGCGCTTCATCGCCGGCCTTCAGCAACGGGCGTTCGACCATTGGGCGATGGCCGAACGGCGGACGAAGCGCTAAGGGGCCGCGCATGGCCGATCCCCGCAGCGAACCATCCCGCACGTTCACCGTGGCTGACGACGACGACGGCATCCGCCTTGACCGCTGGTTCAAGCGGCATTTGCCCGAGGTTAGCTTCAACGCGGTGTCGCGCTGGGCGCGTACCGGGCAATTGAGGATCGACGGCAAGCGCGCCACGCCGGGCGACCGGCTGGAAACCGGGCAGAACTTGCGCCTGCCGCCCGCCGAGCCGGCACTGGCCGAAGGGCCGGGCGGACGGGTCCAGCGGATTGTCGAACCACTGACCGACGACGAGACGAAATTCGTCCAGGACATGGTCATCGGCCGCGGTCGGGACTGGATCATGCTCAACAAGCCACCGGGCCTCGCCACTCAGGGGGGAACGAAGACGGTCCAGCATCTCGACCGCCTGCTCGATGGGCTCGCGGACGAAGCCGGCAATCGGCCCAAGCTGGTTCATCGCCTCGACAAGGATACGTCGGGCGTCCTCATGGTGGCGCGATCGGCGCGGGCCGCGGGCCATTTCGCCAAGGCGTTCGCCGGCCGTACCGCGCGCAAGGTCTATTGGGCGCTGGTGGTCGGGGTTCCGAGCCTGGAAGAAGGGCAGATCGACGCTCCGCTGGCCAAGCAGCCCGGCACCGGCGGTGAAAAAATGCATGTCGACAAGGACAATGGCCTGCCCGCGCGGACCCGCTACCGGATGATCGACCGCGCCGGTAACCGCGCCGCATGGGTCGAACTGCAGCCGCTGACCGGCCGCACGCACCAGCTTCGGGCGCACATGGCGGCAATCGGCCATCCGATTATCGGCGACGCCAAATATGGCGGCGCGGAAGCGTTCTTGACCGGCGGGATCAGCCGCAAGATGCACCTTCATGCGCGGCGCCTGAAGGTCGACGCGATGGACGGCAAGCCGGTCGACATAACCGCCGAACTGCCCGACCATTTCCGCGAAAGCCTGGCGACGCTGGGGTTTGAAGCGATCGCCGGCGACATGATGCCGCTCGATACGCCCGACCCGGCCAAGCTGCCGGCGACCAAGGCCAAGCGCATCGCCGCGGCAGCCAAGACCGCCCGCAAGGCGCGCAAGGGCGAGCGACGCGCGCGCGGGAGTGGCGCGCCGGTAGGGCATGCGGCGAAGGGTCTTGCCGGCAAGAAAGCGCCCGCCCGCAAGCCGCCAGGCAAGGCACCGCCACGAGGGCGCAAGTGATCCGCCTGGCGATCTTCGACTGCGATGGCACGCTCGTCGATAGCGGCGGGGCCATTAACACCGCGTTGAACAGCGCGTTCGACGCCCACGGCCTGGACTGCCCGCCGCGCAATGTGACCAAGAAGGTCATCGGGCTGAGCCTGACCGAGGCAATGGCCATGCTGGTGCCCGATGGCGATCACAATGCGCTGGCGGATACCTACAAGGATGCGTTCGTCGCCATGCGCGGTGCCGGGCGGGTTGAGGAACCTTTGTACGACGGCATCGCCGCGTTGCTCGACACGCTTGAGGGCGACGGCTGGCTACTCGGCGTCGCGACCGGCAAGAGCGAGCGCGGCCTGAGGCATTGCCTCGACGTCCACGGCCTCCACGGACGCTTCGTCACCCTCCAGACCGCCGACCGCCACCCGTCCAAGCCGCATCCGGCAATGGCCCTGGCGGCGATGGCTGCAGTGGGGGCGGAGCCCGCGCATACTATCTTTATCGGCGACACTGGCTGGGACATGGGCTGCGCGCGCGCGGCGGGCTGCGGCGCGATCGGGGCCGCCTGGGGCTATCACGACGAGGACGAACTTCTCGCCGCCGGCGCCGACGCGGTCGCCGGGGAACCAAGCGACGTCGCCGCGCTCGCCACCCGCTGGGCCGGGAAGGCTGTATGACCGACGACGATAAATGGAGGCGGCGTTTCCTGCTGTTCATGCTGGTCCGGATCAGCGGCGTACTGTTGATCGGCCTGGGCATGGCGGTTGCATTCACCGGCCTGGCCGGCCCCGGCGGGATGCACATCCTCGGCGCCATTCTCGTCGCGATTGGCACGGTGGTGCTGGCGCTCGGGCCGCTGTGGCTTCGGAAAAGCTGGTCCGACGCGGAACAATGAAGCGATTCTGGACCGACGTCGCGGTCGCCGAGATCGGCGACTTGTATAGCATCACGCTCGACCGGCGTGCCGTGCGAACCCCGGCGAGGGCAGTGCTGAGGCTTCCGACAAGGCGCCTTGCTGAAGCTATTTCTGCCGAATGGGCGGAGCAAGGCGAAGAGGTCGATCCCCGCGTCATGCCGCTGACCGGCCTGGCCAACGCCGCGATAGACGGGGTCGCGGCGGATCCGGCGAGCTTCGCCGCGACTCTCACCCGCTATGCCGAGGCGGACCTGCTTTGCTACCGCGCCGACCACCCCCCGCGGCTGGTCGAGCGGCAGGCGGCGGCGTGGGACCCGCTGCTCGACTGGGCGCGGCGGCGCTACGATGTCGAATTCGTTATCGGCGGCGGGGTGATCCACTTACCGCAGCCCGAAGCGACGGTGCGGCGCCTGGCGCATGAAGTGGCGACATTGGACACCTTCCGACTCGCCGCGCTGTCGCCGCTGGTGACGATCGGCGGTTCGCTGGTCGCGGGGCTGGCGATAACCGATGGGGCCATAAGCGCAGAAGACGCATGGTCGGCGGTCAGCATCGACGAACAATGGCAGATCGACGAATGGGGCAAAGATTCCGAAGCGCAAATCGCGCTCGATGCGCGGCGCCGCGATTTCCTCGCCGCCGCGCGGCTCCTCGCGCTGCTCGACTAGGGCCGCTCGACCAGTTCGCGGACGAAGGCGACAAGGCCGGGCTGGCGGGTACGCTTCAGCCGTTCGGCGGCGACGATCGCCTTCACATCGGCCAGGCAGCGCTCCATGTCCTCGTTGATCAGGACATAATCATATTCGGCCCAGTGGCCGATTTCGCTCGCTGCGCGGCGCATGCGTTCGGCGATGACCGCGTCGCTGTCGGTCGCGCGCGAATGAAGCCGGCGGTCTAGTTCGCTCATCGACGGCGGCAGGATGAAGATGCTGACCAGATCCTCGCCCATCCCGGCCTCAAGCTGCTGGGTGCCCTGCCAGTCGATGTCGAACAATATGTCGCGGCCGTCCTTCAAGGCCGCCTTGATCGGTGCCTTGGGCGTGCCGTAGCGGTGGTCGAAGACATAGGCCCATTCGGCCAGATCGCCATTCTCGACCAGCGCCTGGAACCCGGCTTCATCGACGAAGTGATAATGGACGTTGTCGACCTCTCCCGGGCGCTTGGGCCGGGTCGTCGCCGAAATCGACATGGTGATCCCCGGCTCGGTTTCGAGGAGCATCCGGCTGATCGTCGTCTTGCCCGCGCCCGACGGCGAGGAGAGCACGATCAGCAGGCCGCGACGGCGGCTGGCGAGGGGGGCAGTGAGGTTAGCCATGCCCGCACTTGCCGTGGCCGGGCGCGCGCCGTCAAGACACGGCCGATTTGCATTTTATGCTGCAACGCACAAAAAACCTTGAAAAGCGCTGCGGGATGCATTATTGTGCACTGCAGCATAGGAGTATTTAACGTGCCCAACGACACCAAGATCGACAGCATCCCGGCCGCCGCCGCTTCAGCGACGCAGGCCGTCCTCAAGGCGGACAAGGCGATTGCCGAGGCCGTCATCGACACCGTTGCCAAGGCTACGCCGCGCGTCGCCAAGGCCAAGCGCGCCTACGCCAAGCGCGTTGCCGCCAAGCGGGCCCCGGCCAAGCGCCCCACCCGCAAGGCCGCTGCCAAGGTGGCGACCGCCGCCAAGACCATCAACAAGCGCGCCAAGACGGTGCGCCGTGCCAAGGCGGCCACCAAGCCCGCCGCTACCCAATTCGAAAGGATTTCGCCGATGACTTATGATTTCAACCAGCTGTTCGCAGGCTTCCAGCTGCCCGGCGCCGACCGTTTCCAGACCCTGTTTGCCGATGCCGGCAGCAAGGGCCAGGAATATGCCGCCAAGGGCCAGAAGGCCGCTGAGGAACTCAACGAGCTGACCAAGGCCAATGTCGAGGCGCTGGTCGAGGCCGGCCGCATCGCCGCCAGCGGTGTCAAGGCAATCGGCCAGGACGCCGTCGCCTCGAGCCGTCAGGGCCTTGAGCTTGCCTCGCAAAACGTCAAGACGCTTAGCGCCGCGACGTCGCCGACCGAGTTCGTCCAGATCCAGTCGGAACTGGCCCGCGCCTCGTTCGACCGGTTCGTCGCCCAAACGTCGAAGCTGACCGAGCAAATGGTCAAGCTGGCCGGCGAGGCGATCCAGCCGATCTCGAACCGCGCCAGCGTCAACGCCGAGCGCATCAACGAGCTGATGGCCTAACCCACCCCTCCGGGTTAGCGCTTCAAGGCGGCCGCCTCCCTTAACGGGGGGCGGCCGTTTTCATTTCGGGACGGGTGGCGGCCAAGGTCCCTTGCGGGGGCTTCGCCCGATGCCATATCTTAGGCGTGGACATGGACAGGCAGATGATTCTCATGGGCGGCGACGACGGGCCCGGCCGCGGCGATGGCCTCGACGAGATCGAGACCGGGGTCGCTACGCGCACCCGTCCGCGAACCAAGAAGCCGTCGAACTACAAAGTGCTGCTGCTCAACGATGATTATACGCCGATGGAATTCGTCGTGCTGGTCCTGCAGAAATTGTTCTCCATGAGCATCGAGGACGCCACCCGGGTTATGCTCCAGGTCCACCAGCAGGGCCTCGCGATCTGTGGTATCTTCACCTATGAAGTGGCCGAGACCAAGGTCACGCAGGTGATCGATTTCGCCCGCGAAAATCAGCACCCGCTGCAGGCGACGCTGGAGAAAGCGTAAGGATAGTCGTCGTCCCGGTGAAGGCCGGGAAGGCGTTTTCCCAGTAGCCCCATCCCTGCCCTTCTCTTGAATGGAAAAGGAGTTCGCCATAGGGCGCCTCATGGATTCCATTCGCATCACCGGCGGCAAGCGGCTCAACGGCAAGATCCCCATATCGGGGGCGAAGAACAGCGCGCTGACGCTGCTGCCCTGCGCGCTGCTGACCGAAGACAAGCTGACCCTGACCAACTTGCCGCGGCTCGCCGACGTCGACAATTTCTCGCATTTGCTCAACGGGCTCGGCGCTTCAACCTCGGTGGCGGGCGTGAAGAAAGGCGAGATCGGCCGGCGCATGACGCTTCACGCCGCCGACATCGCCTCGACCGTCGCGCCGTACGACATGGTCAGGAAGATGCGCGCATCGATCCTGGTACTCGGCCCGATGCTGGCGCGGGCCGGCGAAGCGACGGTTTCGCTGCCCGGCGGCTGCGCCATCGGCGATCGCCCGATCGATCTGCACCTGCGCGCCTTGGAAGCGCTCGGGGCCGAAATTGAACTGGCCGCGGGTTATGTCAAAGCCTCCGCACCCAAAGGCCGGCTGCGCGGCGGCGACTACAGCTTCCCGCTGGTGTCAGTCGGCGCGACCGAAAATGCGCTGATGGCAGCGGTGCTCGCTACCGGACGAAGCCAATTGTTCAACGCCGCGCGCGAGCCGGAAATCGTCGATCTGTGCAATCTGCTGGTGGCGATGGGCGGCACGATCGAGGGCATCGGCTCGTCGCACCTGATCATCGACGGGGTCGAGGGGTTGAGCGGCTGCACCTATGCGGTGATGCCCGACCGGATCGAGGCCGGAAGCTATGCCTGCGCGGCGGGAATTACCGGCGGATCGGTCGAGCTGGTCGGGGCGCGAGCCGGCGACATGCTGGCGATCACCAACGCGCTCGCCGCGTGCGGCATCGCGGTCGAGTTCACCGAGACCGGGATCAAGGTCATCGCTGACCAGCCGCTGAAGCCGCTGGCGGTCTCTACTGCCCCCTATCCGGGCTTCCCGACCGACATGCAGGCGCAATTCATGGCCATGCTGGCGATGGCCGACGGCCAGAGCTTCCTCGAAGAGACGATCTTCGAGAATCGCTACATGCACGTCCCGGAACTTCGCCGGATGGGGGCGGAGATCGACGTCCACGGCCGCTCGGCGATTGTTCACGGTGGTCGCCCGCTGACCGGTGCGCAGGTCATGGCGACCGACCTGCGCGCGTCGATGAGCCTGATCCTCGCCGGCCTGTGCGCCGAGGGCGAAACCGAAGTGCTCCGGGTTTATCACCTTGATCGGGGCTATGAGCGGCTGGAAGAAAAACTCCAGGCCGTCGGCGCCACCATCGAACGAGTCAGCGCGGGATAGCCCTGCTCGTTTAGGGCAGAAAGCTACAACCTATCCAGCGCGTGGAGCAGGACGCCGACCAGTCCGCCGACCAGCGTGCCGTTGATGCGGATGTACTGGAGGTCACGGCCGACGGCGCTTTCGAGGCGGGCGGTAATCGTCCGCGCGTCCCACCCGCGCACCGTTTCGCTGACCAGCTTGACGATCGACCCGCCATAGCTTGCCGCCATGCCGGCCACCGCACGCCGCGCGAACTGGTTGATGGCGCGCTTCATCTTGGGGTCTTGCTCAAGGCTGTGGCCCATCGACTTGAGCACTTCGCCGAGCTTTCCGGCCATTGCGGCGTCGGGATTGCGGGCGGCGCGGATGACCGCTTCGCGTCCCTTTTGCCACAAAGTATCGAGCCACAGTCCGACCGAGCGGTTGTCGAGCAGGTCGAGTTTCAGTTGCTCGACGCGTTGGCGCGTCTCAGGCCGGGTCTGCAGGTCGTTGGCGAGCTGTGCCAGCGCCTCCTCGATCTTGATCCGCACCGGGTGCGCCGGATCGGTGTGCATGTCGATGGTCAGCTTCCGCATCCCGTCAAGGATCGAATCCGACAGCCGCTCGTCGACCCCGGCCAGCTTGAGCACCCAGTTGGTGCGCTTCTTGACCATCTCCCGGATCAGCGATTCATTGGCATCGAGCGCGCGGGCCAGCCAACGGATCGCCGCTTCGAGCATCGGCACATGGCGGTCCTCGTTGATCGCCGAGGCGAGCGCATGGCCGAGCAGCGGCGCGACCTCGGCGGCGCGCAAACGGCTTGAGATGGCTCCCTTCACCAATCCACCGAGCCGTTCGTCATCGAGTCCTTCGAACAGATCGGCGATGAGCCGGCTGGCACCTTGGCGGATGCGCGTTTCCTTCCCCTGTGGCGCCTGGAGGAAGCGCCCCGCGGCGCCGGCCAGATCGATGTGCCGCATTCGCCGCGCAACGACCGGGGCAATGAGGAAATTCTCCTTGAGGAAATTGGCCAGCGCCTCGCCAATGCGGTCCTTGTTGCGGGGGATGATCGCGGTGTGTGGGATCGGCAGGCCGAGCGGGTGGCGGAACAGGGCCGTTACCGCGAACCAGTCGGCCAGCCCGCCCACCATGGCGGCCTCGGCGAACGCCTTGACCCACGCCAGCCACGGGTGGTTTGGTTCGAGCGTCCGGGCGACGGCAAAGATCGCGGCCATGACGAACAACAGGCCGGTCGCGGCGCGCTTCATCCCAGCCGCGCCGGGCTGAGCGGGGTTGAAGCGATCGAGGGCCGGAGCATTGCTCATCGGCCCCACCTAAATCGGGGCGGTGGCGATGTCACTCCGCCGGAAGCGGCTCCGCCATCGGCACATGCGGTTCGCCATTGTCGATCAGCTTGCCGAACTTGGCCCCGAGCCAGCGCTCGATATCGATCGCGATCGAGAAATAGGCCGGCACCAGCAGAAGTGTCAGCACGGTCGAGAAGATCAATCCGCCGATCACCGTCACGCCCATCGGCGCGCGCCAGCTGCCGTCGCCCGACAGCGACAAAGCGATCGGCAGCATGCCCGCGACCATGGCCACGGTGGTCATGACGATCGGCTGAGCGCGCTTGTGTCCGGCTTCGTAGATCGCTTCGTTCTTCGACATTCCGTGGTTCATCATCTCGACCGCGAAATCGACCAGCAGGATCGAATTCTTAGCGACGATGCCCAACAGCATGAGCAGGCCGATGAACACCGGCAGAGACACCGGCATGCCGGCGATATGCAGCGCGATCGCGGCGCCGAGCGGGGCAAGCAGCAGCGAGCCCATGTTGACGAACGGCGCGAGCAGGCGGCGGTAAAGCAGCACCAGTACCGCAAACACCAGCAGGATGCCGGCGAGGACGGCGATGGCGAAACTCTGGATCAGCTCACCCTGCCATTTCTGATCGCCAAGCGACAACTTGGTAACGCCCTCGGGCAGGTTCTTGACCGACGGCAATGCGTTGATCTTCTTCCACGCATCGCTGCTGATCACGCCGGGGGCGAGGTCGGCGCCGATCGCGATGCGCCGCACCTGGTTGGTCCGCTGGATGTTGACCGGCCCCGACCCGAAGCCGATGTCGGCGACCGCCTTGAGCGGGACCGAATCGCCGTTGCGGGTCGGCACCGGCAAATTCTCGATCGTCGAAATGCTTCGCCGCGAGCTGACCGGCAGGCTGACGATGATCGGCACCTGCCGGTCGGACAGCGAGAATTTGGCGCTGTTCTGGTCGATGTCGCCAATCGTCGCGATGCGAATCGTCTGGCTCAGCGCGCTCGTCGTGACGCCCAGATCGGCGGCAAGGTCGAAGCGCGGCTTGATGGTGATTTCAGGCCGGACATTGTCACCCTGAACGCGCGGCGCGACCAGTTCCGGGATCGATCCCATTTCTTTGGCGACCTGGCTTGCGACGACGCCCAGCTTCTCCGGGTCATCGCTGCCCAGGAACAGGTTGATCGGGCGCCCGCCGCCGCCGGGACCGCCGCCGTTCTGGCTCATGAAATTGACTTGCGCGTCGGGGATCTGCGCCAGCAGCGGCGTTATTTCGCGCTCGAGCTCGAAGCTCTTTAGCTTGCGGTCCTTCTTGTAGACCACGTTGACGAAACTGACCGACGTGTAGATGCGCTCGAAGACCTGGTCGACGTTCGGGTT
>JBDSMA010000274.1:0-7112 GCA_039916085.1 Sphingomicrobium sp. | reverse complement strand
ATGCGATCATCGCCAAGGTCTCGGGCAAGGTCAGCTTCATGAAGGACTACAAGGCCAAGCGTAAGATCGCGATCATCCCCGACGACGGGTCGGATCCGGTCGAATATCTGGTGCCGAAGTCGAAAGTGATCGACGTTCAGGAAGGTGATTACGTCAAGCGCGGCGACAATCTGGTCGGCGGATCACCCGACCCGCACGACATTCTCGAAGTGCTCGGGGTGGTCGCATTGGCCGAATATCTCGTCACCGAGATCCAGGAAGTCTATCGCTTGCAGGGCGTCAAGATCAACGACAAGCACATCGAGGTGATCGTTCGCCAGATGCTGCAGAAAGTCGAGATTACCGATGGCGGTGACACCGTGCTGCTGGCCGGCGAACAGGTTGACCGCGAGGAAATGGACGAGGTCAATTCGAAGCTGGAGAAGAAGAAGAAGCCGGCCGAAGGGCGCCCGGTGCTGCTTGGCATTACCAAGGCCAGCCTGCAGACCCGCAGCTTCATCTCGGCGGCCTCGTTCCAGGAAACCACCCGGGTGCTCACCGAAGCCTCGGTCCAGGGCAAGATCGACACGCTCAACGGCCTCAAGGAAAATGTCATCGTCGGCCGCCTCATTCCGGCGGGCACCGGCGCGGGCATGAACCGCCTGCGGGTTGCCGCATCGAGCCGCGATGCTTCGCTTCGCGCTGCCCAGCGCAAGATCCAGGAGGCGCTGATTGCCCCCGTCAGCGCGGCCGAGGAGCATGCCGCGGAACTGGCCCAGGGTCCGGAAGCAGCAGTCCAGGGCGATCCTTTGGCCAGCGTCGCGCCTTCGGGCCACGGCACCGACGCCGACGCCGGCGACTATCTCAAGACCTAAGCCCGCTCCGGCTCCGACGGCAAATGCCAATGAAAAAGCCCCGCCGGCAGCGATGCCGGCGGGGCTTTTGTCGATTCGAAGGCCCACGGACCTTCGACCAGATTAGTGCATCGCATTCTCGGTGGTGTTGGCGACCGAGTTGACGTCGGCGGCAGCGCCGCGAACGGTGTTGCAAGCGGCGATCGACATCGCGCCGCCGATGAGGACAAGTGTGAGAATTTTACGAACCATGCTATTTCTCCTGTCTGGCAAGATGTGAACGCTAGAGTGAACGTTCGGTGCCATTGCGGAGGCGCAATGTTCTCAATTTCCGACGAGCCGTCAAGCACATCTGCCTAAATCGCGACTGGCGCGGCGATGTGCGGATGGGGGTCATAGGCTTCGAAGACGAAGTCCTCCGCCTCATACCCATCGATCGCCTGACCTCGATCGCGAATGACGAGGCGCGGCAGCGCGCTTGGATCGCGACTGAGCTGAAGGCGGGCCTGCTCAAGGTGGTTGGAATAGAGATGAACGTCGCCGCCGGTCCACACGAACACGCCCGGCTCGAGGCCGCATTCGCGCGCGAGCATGTGCGTGAGGAGGGCGTAGGAGGCGATATTGAACGGCACGCCAAGAAAAAAGTCCGCGCTCCGCTGATACAGCTGGAGGTTGAGCCGACCGTCCGCGACCTGAGTCTGGAACAGGCAGTGGCACGGGGCTAGTGCCATTCGCTCGATCTCGCCTGGGTTCCAGGCAGTCACGATCTGCCGGCGCGACGTCGGCTCACGACGGATCAAATCGATCAAATTGCGGACTTGGTCGATGTGGCGGCCATCCGCAGCCTCCCAATCGCGCCATTGCTTGCCATAGACCGGGCCCAGGTCCCCGGCCTCGTCGGCCCATTCGTTCCAGATGCCGACCTTGCGCTCCTGGAGCCAGCGCACGTTGGTATCGCCGCGCAAGAACCACAGCAATTCGACGATGATTGAACGTAAATGGAGCTTTTTCGTCGTCAGCAGGGGGAAGCCCTGGGCGAGGTCGAAACGGAGCTGCGCCCCGAACAGGGATAACGTGCCGGTTCCGGTGCGATCGCTCTGTCGAACCCCTTTGTCGAGAATCTGATTCATGAGGTCGAGATATTGGCGCATGCATCAACTCTAACCCGCCCACGGAGCGCGTAAAGCCCGCAATTGGCCCCCTATTCCCTCCTATTTGGACTTGGTTGCCTTAGGCGGTCGCTTCCGGCGCGCTTAGCTAAGGGGCATGCGTTATCAGCGTGCCGAACCTCCCGCCCGATTGAATGGTCATGACGCGGCCAGCCGCTTCTTCGCCCATTGTTTTGAGTCATCCCCTCCGGCCAATGGCGCAACGAGCGACAATAAGGCGCGTCACGACGCCGAGCGCTTGTGGGTCGCCCACCCCGACGCCGAGGCGCGGTGCATGCAGTTGTCGAGCCATGACGGCGGGCCGGAGTCGGTCGACCTGCCTGTTCGCGACATCATCAACGACGCCGCCCGACTCGGCAGCGCGGGAATCGTACTCGCCCATAATCATCCCAGCGGCGACGCCTCGCCAAGTGAAGCCGATTGTCGCGCGACGCGGCGCCTGGCGTTGGCCGCGGAGGCGATCGATCTGGCGATTGTCGACCATCTGGTGTTCGGCGCGGGCGAATGCCGTAGTTTCCGCCGGATGGGCTTGCTTTGAACCGTTTCGCAGGGCCGCGGCATTGTTTCATCCCTCGGCCCCTAAGCGGCCCCGCTTCGGCGGCCCACAGTTCAGTCTCAGGGTAACGGCTTGCAAGCCTTGATGTCGGCTGGCGCCGGGCGCGGGCGAACGACGCGAAACGCGACGAAATAGGCTTCGCCCCCGCTCAGGGTCACCTGCCGGATCGGTTCGAGGCCAAGCGCGTCCATTTCACAGCGAAGTTGGGCCGGCGGCATGCCGTGCCGGCGCACTGGCCGGTTGGCGTCCACCACCACCACCTCGCCGTGCGCGGACAGTCCTTCACGCAGATGCCACAGAAAGGCGTAAGGCGAGGTCACCTCATGATACATATGAATGAGGAAGATGCGATCGAACGAGGCAGGAGGCAAACGGGGATCGTCGGGCTGGCCGAGGCGCACCGAGACATTGTCGAGCCCCTCGCGCTGGACGCGCTGGCCCAGCAGGTCGCGAGTTTCGGGAACGATATCTTCCGCCAGTACGCGACCGGTGCGGCCGACCACGGGGGACAGCCGCACCGTGTAATAACCTTCGCCCGCGCCAATGTCGGCCACCGACATGCCTTTGCGAACTCCCGCCAGGCGCATCACTTCCTCGGCCTCGCCCAGGCGGTCGCGCGCATCCTCGGTCGAGAATTGGTCGGACACGATCGGCGCCACGTCGCGCCCGGCGCCAGGGAAGGGATTGCGCGCGGGTTCGGCCCGGCACGCCCCCAGCACGAGGACGAGGGTCAGGGCGGCATGCGCCCTAATCGACATCTTCTACCTCGACCTTTTCGCCCGTAACCCGTTGCGACAGTGCGGCGGCCATGAAGCGATCGAGGTCACCGTCGAGTACGTCCATCGGCGCGGTCGAGATGACGCCGGTGCGCAGATCTTTGACCAACTGATAGGGCTGGAGGACATAGCTGCGGATCTGGTGGCCCCAGCCGATATCGGTCTTCGATGCAGCGCTGGCGCTGGCCTCGGCCTCGCGCTTCTGCAGTTCGGCCTCGTACAGCCGGGCTTTGAGCTGCTTCATCGCCTCGGCGCGGTTCTTGTGCTGGCTGCGCTGGTTCTGACACTGGACGACGATATTGGTCGGGATGTGGGTGATCCTGACCGCGCTGTCGGTTGTGTTAACGTGCTGCCCGCCTGCGCCGCTGGCCCGAAAAGTGTCGATGCGCAGGTCGCTTTCGTTGATCTCGATATCGATGTCGTCGTCGACCTCGGGATAGACCCACACGCTGGCGAAGCTGGTGTGTCGGCGTGCCGAGCTGTCGTAGGGCGAAATACGGACGAGGCGGTGCACCCCGCCTTCCGTCTTGGCGTAGCCGTAAGCGTTCACGCCCTTGATGAGGATCGTTGCCGACTTGATCCCGGCCTGCTCGCCGGCGTGGTGGTCGACCAGCTCGACCTTCATCCCGTGCCGCTCGCCCCAGCGGGTGTACATCCGCTGCAGCATGCCGGCCCAGTCCTGGCTTTCCGTGCCTCCGGCGCCGGCATTTATCTCGATATAGCTGTTATTTGCATCGGCCTCCCCGGCCAGGAGGGCGGCGACCTTGTCACGCTCTGCCCGCGCGGCGAGCTCGGTGAGGGCGCGCGAACAATCGTCCACCAGCTTGTCGTCATTCTCTGCTTCCGCCAGCTCCATAAGTTCAACGGCGTTGGTCAGTTCATTCTCGATACTGCGCGTAGCCTGGACGGCTTCTTCCAAACGCCTGCGTTCGCGCATCACGATTTGGGCCGCCTTGGGATCGTTCCAAAGGCTCGGATCTTCGACCATGGCGTGCAGTTCCTCGAGCCGCTTGAGCGCGCGGTCCCAGTCGATGAAGCGGCGCAACAGCGCGGTCGCGGCGTTGATCTGGTCAATATGATCTTGCGCTTCGGCGCGCATGGTTCACTCCGTTGACTGTTCCCCTGCGGAGGCCGGGGGCCAGTCTTTCTGTTTCGATCGGGACACGCAATTCGATGCGTTCACCGGATCGCTAGTAGATGCCACCCTGCCTTTGCAAGAAGTCGCCATCGGCGGGAGGCTTGGGCTTGGCAGGCCCCTGCGCACGTTGAGCTCCCGACTTGGCCGCGCCCGATACCTGGCCTGGCTGGACGCCGGCCAGCTCGACGCTCCGGCGGAATGAGCGGCGCGGCTCGGTTTCGGGCTGGAAGGCTTCCCAGATAACTGACGATTTGGGATCCTCGCTGGTCGGGAAATCGCCGAACACGCGTTTGCCGGTGGCGCGGTCGATCCGCACCATGCGGATTCCTGCCGGGGCGACAAACGGCGTCTTGGGCATGTCCTTGAACGCCACTTGCGCGAATTGTTTGAACACCGGCGCCGCGATCCGGCCGCCCTGGGCATAGCCGCCCATCGGCCGCGGCTGGTCATAGCCAAGATAGACACCGCCGACGATGTCGGGCGTGCCGCCGACAAACCACACATTGGTCGGACCCGAAGTCGTCCCGGTCTTGCCGAACATCGGACGATCGAGGTCACGCAGCACGGTCGCGGTCCCGCGCTCGATGACTCCTTCCATGATATGAACCATCTGGTAGGCGGCTTGCGGCTCGAGCAATTGCTTGGCGCGGATTGGCGGGCGCGGCATGGGCCTGCCGTCCCAGTCGGGCGCGTTGCAGTCCTCCATCACCTGGCAGCGGTTATCGGCCCGGTAGATGACCTTGCCGGCCCGATCCTGAATATAATCGACCAATGTCGGTTTCACCTGTCGCCCCTGGTTGGCGAGAATGGCGTATGCGTTGGTCAGCCGCAGGACGGTCGTATCGCCGGCACCGAGGGCGATCGACAAATACGGGTCATATTTGCCGACCCCAAGCGTGTCGGCGGTGGCGACCACCTTGGCCATCCCGGTCTGCGATGCCGCGCGGACGGTCATCAGATTGCGCGATTGTTCGACGCCCCAGCGCATCGTCTTGGGACCGGCATAGCTGCCGTCAAAATTCTTGAAGCATTTGTTGCCAAGGCCGGCCCCCTGCCACACGCAGAAGGGGGCATCGACCAGGATCGACGCCGGGGTCAGACCGTTTTCGAGCGCCGTCACATAGACCATCGGCTTGAACGCCGAGCCTGGCTGACGGAGCGCCTGAGTGGCGCGGTTATAGCTTGAGCCAATCACGTCGAACCCGCCCTGCATGGCGAGCACTCGGCCGGTGCGAACTTCCTCGACGATGAACCCGCCGCCAATTTCCGGGATCGAGCGCAGCACATAGCTGTCGGCGCCCATCCGCTTGACGATGATCACCATGCCTGGCTTGAGATAGCCGAACGCCGCGCCGCCGACACCGCGCTTGGGCTGCTGCGCCGCGGAAGCGGGCAAGACACCGGTCGAACCGTCCGCAAAGCCGATGCGGGCGACGCCGCCGTCCTTGGACAATACCGCCGCCTTGAGCCAGTCGGGAAAGCCGGTCCCGACCGGGGCGCGGGCGAGTTGGCCACGCCAGTCGCCCGACGCATCGACCGACATGCCGCTATCACGCCAGCCGCGCCCGCCATCGAATTTGGCGAGGCCTTCGCGCAGCGAATCCGCGACCGCGTCCTGCATTGTGGGGACCATCGAAGTTCGCACCCACAACCCGCCGGCGTAAACGCTATTGGGTCCGTCAGTGGCATTTTCACCGAACCGCGCGAGCAGGCTGCGCCGAACATCCTCGAGGAAATAGCCGCCCTGCTCGCGATATTTTGCGTTGCTGCCATAGCCGATCGTGCCGAGCGGGCTGGCGGTGGCGGCGGCGGCGGCGGGGGCACTTATGTAGCCGTTCGCCGCCATCTCTCGCAGGACATAGTTGCGCCGGGCGAGCGCCTTGGCGGTCGCCCGCTGCGGATCGTAGTTCGACGGCGCCTTGGGAAGCACGGCCAGATAGGCCGCCTCGGGCAGGGTCAGGTCGGCAACATCCTTGTCGAAATAGGCTCGCGCCGCGGCCTGCACGCCATAGGAATTACGGCCGAGGAAGATCGAATTGAGGTAAAGTTCGAGGATCTGCTGCTTCGACAGGGTCGATTCGAGGCGGAATGCGAGGATCGCCTCGCGCACCTTGCGGCCGATCGAATAGCTCGAATCCTTGAGCAGATATTTGGCCACCTGCTGGGTAATGGTCGAGCCACCCTTGGCGCGGCCACCGGTAACTGATTTGGTGGTGTAATCGAACACCGCGCCGACAAGGCCGAGATAGTCGATCCCGCCGTGGGTGAAGAAGGTCTTGTCCTCGGCCGAGATGACCGCGTGAATGACCAGCGGCGGGAATTCATCATAGGACAATTCAACCCGGCGCTCGCGGGCGAAGGTCTGGACGGGGGTTCCGTCATAGCCGCGGACGTTGGTCGGCAGGGGCGGCTGATAACTTAGCAGGCTTTGCGATGACGGCAGGCCGGCCGCGAAATAGATCCAGATCGCTGCGAACAGGCTGAACAGACCAAGCCCGAGCCAGGTCGCCCGGCGTACATTCTTCCGCGCCCAATAGGGATCGACCCGATCGTGTACGCGCTGATTGAACGCGAGCATATCGGGAAGCTGCCAGTTGAGGATCTTGATACGGTCGGACGTCATTGATCCGCTGCGTCTAG
>JBDSMA010000273.1:0-2369 GCA_039916085.1 Sphingomicrobium sp. | reverse complement strand
CCTCACCGCAAGCGATGCCGATTCCCAGCGGATCGGGCGCGATCAACCGGTCATCGAGCATCTGCCGCAGCAGCGGATCCCGGGTTCGCGCCAGCGCATGCAGCGGCCCGGTCGAATTGATCACCAGTTGCACCTCGCGCACCGCTTCGCCTCCGCGGCGGCGGCCGATGGTCACCGCGATCCCCGCCTCGCTCGCCTCGGCCCGGGCAATGCGCCCGGCGATAATCTCCAGCCGGCCCTTAGCGCGTCGAGTCTCGATCGCTTGGGCCACCGCCGGCGCGATACGGTGGCGGTGGACGTCCCACCACGGCCGCGCATGGCGCATGAACCGGGTTTGCTCCTCCACGCTCAACCCTCGCCACAGCGGTCCGCTCATGGGCCGCAGCGAATCGATTAGCTCGCGCCAGTCAGCACCGCCCGCTACTCCACCCCGCACCCACCGCCACAGCGGCAACAGCCCCGCCGGCACCTCGCCCGCCTCGATCGAACCGGCCGCCCCCTCGGCATGCGGCTGGTGGAGCAGCCCGCGCCGGGACACCGCGGTCACCAGCCCGTCATGCCGCGCCGCGTTCAGGCTCAGCACCACGTCGATCATCGTCAGCCCGGTGCCAACGATCAGCACCGCCGCCTGGTTTCTCGCCGCCTGCGCGATCTGCTCGGCGGCCGCCGCGCTCCACGGGTCGCTCACCACCCTTTTGTCATTCTCGGCGCCGGGCAGGCGCAGGGCGTCCGGTGGCTGGTTGCCATTGGCCAGTGCCAAAATCCTTGCGTCCACCGCCACGCCATTGCCCAGCGTCACTCGCCAGCCGGCGCCGTCAGGATGCTGTCCTGAGCCTGTCGAAGGGCGCGCGGCCACCGCCTCGCCGTCGAATACGTGCACCAGCCCGCTCGCTTTTGCCTGATCGAGGATGGCGCTCAGATAGACGCCGAAGTGCCGCCGCTGCGCGAACCCGTCCGGCCCGACGGCGCCGTCCGCCGCTTGCGCCTCCAGCCACGCGACGAAATCGTCGGGCCGGTCGGGCCACGCACTCATCCGGCCCGCGGGAACGTTGAGCAAATGGCTCGGCTCGAGCGTCGAAAAAGCGGCGCCGCGCCCTGCCCGTCCGGCTTTCTCGATGATCACCGATGACAGGCCGCGCCGCGCCAGCTGGGCCGCCAGCATCGTGCCCGAAAACCCGCCCCCGACGATCGCCACGTCGGCGGTGACTGGCTCTTGCGACCCGCTCATCCTGAGCCTGTCGAAGGGCTGCCCTCCAACCTCCTAAATCTCATAATCGGGCCATTCCCCTGTGGCGTTCGCCTTGCGCCGCTTCATCTGATCGGACAGCGACACCACCGTCTTGCCGGCGGTTTCGGTGAACAACGCCGGCACCAGCGCATGGACGAAGCACGCCGCGCCCGCGACGATCATCCGCCCGACGATGACCGCCGCCCCGGCGCCATGCGCCAGCCAGCTCAGGCCCAGCGATCGCGGATGGTCGGTGAATGGGTTACGGAATTTGGGCATGGCGCGCGCCTCCATGTCGCTGCCTAATCGAAATCGACCCGTCGCGTCGAGCTTGCCTGTGGACCGCGCGACTTTTGGCTGTTCAGCAACCGCGAAATAGGCAAGCACTCGCTTCGGGGAGAAACGTCATGGCCACCGAAGCAAGTCGCACCCGAGTCGAACGCAGCCGCATCTTCCTGTGGCTGACGATCGCCTGCGCGGTGGTCGCCATCGGCGGCTTCATGCCGACCTACTGGCTGCAGCTCCCGGCCCGCACGTTCAAGGGCCCGCCGCTGCTCCACATCCACGGCGTCATCGCGACCCTGTGGATCCTGTTCCTCGTCAGCCAGGCGTGGCTGGTGTCCAACGGCCGCATCCGCAATCATCGCGATTGGGGTCTGTTCGGTATTTCGCTGGCGACGCTTGTCGTCGTGGTCGGCGTGACGGTCGCCATCACCGCGCTCAAGTTCGAGCTCGCCCAGGGGTTCGGAGATCCCTCGCGCAGCTTCCTGATCGTCCCGCTGAGCGCGATGGCGGCGTTCGCCGGCTTCACTGCCGCGGCGATCGCCAACGTCCATCGCCCGGACTGGCACAAAAGGTTGATGATAATCGGCACGGTCAATCTGATCGGCGCGGCGGCGGCGCGGATCGGCTTCGTCCTCGCCACCGGCGGCGGTCCCGGTGCGCGGCCGGGCCTGTTTCCGCCCCCGCCGGCGATCCCCGTGATCGTCACCGGGCTTTTGCTGCAACTGATCGTCATCGCTGGAATGATTCACGACAAGCGCACGACCGGCCGCGTCCACCCCGCGTGGATTATCGGCCTGTTGATCAACATTGCCGTCGTCCTGCTGCGCCACCCCCTCGGCGCGACCCAAGGCTGGAT
>JBDSMA010000272.1:0-17306 GCA_039916085.1 Sphingomicrobium sp. | reverse complement strand
ATCCCGCCCAGCACCATGAAATCGGCATGCTGCAGTCGCGCTTCGAGCAACCCCCAAATGAAGATTCGCGGATGGCCGCCGTAGGGACGGCGCACAGCCTCCGCATCGAGCAATAAGCGGAGGATGGGGAGCAATTCTCCTTCTGCTACGGACAGTGCGGCGGCGGCCGGCGAGGCTTCGAGGCGGTCAAGGAGGTCGGCAGCGGCGCGGCCATCGGCGCCACTCCAGGCGCGCGGCCCGGCAATAGTCTCCGCGGCAACCCGCAGCGCGGCGGCGCGAGCAGCGAGCGTTATGGATCCGTCGAACGGCGCCAGTGTCGCCGCCAGCACAGGGCGCACTGTGGCCCATGGCTTGGCCGCCTTGGCCGCGAATTGCTCGTCAAGCCCAGCGAGGCCTGCCCGGGGTCGCGGGCCACGCAGCCGCAAGTCGAGCGCACGGACGGCGCCGAGCCACTCTCGCCGCTGGTCCTCGATACCGCCTACTAGCGGATGCTTCAGCAGCGCGAGCAGTGCAACCGGCGCCAATTCCTCCTCGACCGCCGACGCGATCGCCAATTGAAGGGTGCCGGCGGCAGTCTTCGACAAAGGCTGGCCGGCGCTGTCGTCCGCGGCGATGCCCCATCGGGCGAGGTGTGCGGCAACGCGAGCTGCGAGCTGACGGTCGGGCGTGACCAACGCGACGGTCTCACCGGCGGTTTCCAAAGCGTGCCGCATGGCGATGGCGATGGCCTGCGCCTCACTCGCCGGATCGGGCAGTTCGGCGCAGCGGATTCCGGTCAGGCGGCGCTCGCGCGGGGGGAGGCTGCTCCATTTGTCGGAGAAATCAGCGGCGGTCATGGCGTGGGCGATGGCGCGGCCGCGGACGGCGGGTGAGGCGGCACGCCCCCCGCCCTGCCAGCGCGAGACTTCGGCGCGGGCGACGCCAAGGCAATCGAGCAATAATTTCAAATGATATTGCGGGTGCCGCTCCTCACCGTGGCCATCCTCGTCGGGCCCAAGCGCGTCCCATTCGCTGTCGGGCATAGTGTCGGCGAGAGCCAGGCCAGGCAGCACCACCGCGCCCTCGGGCAGGCGGGCAACGCTGGCGAGCAAGGCGGCGACCGCCGGAGCGGCGGTGGTGATACCGGCGGCGATGGTGAAGCCCGACGGCGGCTTCTGGCTCCAGCGCCCGGCGAGCTGGCGAAGGAGGCGCCCACGGCGCGTGGCGAGATCGACTTCGCCACGCTCCGCAAGAATTTTGGGCCATCGCTCGGCAAGATCGTCGAGCCGGGCAAGCGCCTTTTGCCAGTGGAGCGCTAGATCGGGCGCGCTTGGCATCACTTCGCGCAGTCGGCTGGGCTCTATCTCCTCGATCAGCAGGACGTCGAGCGCGCGGGCGAGTGCGGCCGACAGGCGCATCGCCTCGGCGGTACCTTCGTTGCCGTCGCGGATCAGGGCGGCAAGGAACAGTTGGCGCTCGAGCGGGTCGATGGCGGGCGGGACAGGATTGACGAGGGCGAGCGGATCGAGCGCGTCCCCGACCCGCTCACCAAGTTCCGGATCGCCAATCGCGACCAGGCGCGGCAGAACGAGGCCCGAACCGCTCGCCCGAACGAACGCCTCGGTGATGCTACGCACGGCGCGATTGTTGGGCAGGAGGATCCGGCCCCGGGCAAGGCTAAGCGGATCGCGGCCATATTGGCGGAGGATGCCAGCGGCAAGCGCGTCGGCGAAGCTCCGGTGTGAAGGGATAGTGAAGACGGCTGGCGGGCGCAGCGGGTCAGGCACTGGTCAGCATCGCTTCGGTCGCGGCGATGGCGGCGGGGGTTCCGACGTCGAACCAGCACCCATCATGAATCGCGCCAAACGCCCGCCCCTCGTCGATCGCCCGGTCCCACAGGAGGTTGGTCGAGAATGGACCGTCGGGCGCATCGCGGAGCAATCGTTTGGCGATGATCTGGATGCCGGTGAAGATGTAATCTGCACCGTCCGCCCCTCGTGACACGCGGCCGGCCGCGTCGAGGTTGAAATCGCCGCTGCCGTGGTGGTTGCCGGCGCGGGCTCGCGGGATGAGTAGCAGCAGCGCGTCCATCGCCGCACCGTCCCACGCAGCGGCGAGCTTGCGCAGCGCATCGCCGTCGCCATCGGTCCAGAAATTGTCGCTGTTGACGACCAAAAACGGATCGGTGTCGATTAGCGGCAGGGCGCGGACCAGCCCGCCGCCGGTCTCCAGCAACAGGCTGCGCTCGTCACTGATGACGACGTCGAGACCGGCGGCGTTAGCGGCTAGGTGGGCTTCAACCTGCTCGGGGAAATAATGGACATTGACGACCACCCGTCCGACCCCCGCCGCGCGGAGCCGGTCGAGAACATGGTCGATCAGCGGCTTTCCCGCCAATTTTACCAACGGCTTGGGGCGGTGATCGGTCAGCGGCCGCATGCGTTTGCCGAGCCCGGCGGCCATGACCATCGCCGTTGCCGGAACCGCGCTCATTCGGCGCGGTCGGCGAACGCCGCGGCGCGCGCCTTGGCGGGAACGTTGGCATCGAACCAGGCGCGCACCCGGGCGAGCGCGGGATGAGCGAGACTGCGTTCCATCAGCGCCCAGTTGCGCGGCTGGAAGGCGAGATAATGCGGCTTGCCATCGCGCTTCCACAGCCGGGTGAAGATGCCGAGCACCTTGGCGTGGCGCTGCGCACCGATCACTGCATAATCAGCCAGAAAGGCATCGCGGTCGATCACTCCGGCGCGATCGAGGTAGCGGGCGATCATCGCCTGCTCGAGCTCCGGCGTAACGTCGCGTCGCGCGTCTTGTAGCAGCGACACGAGGTCATAGGCGGCGTGGCCGGCCAGTGCGTCCTGGAAATCGAGCAGGCCGAGCCCACCGTCGTCGAGCAGCATGAGGTTGTCGGCGTGATAATCGCGCAGGACGAGGACAGGCGCGGCTTCACTGCGGGCGAGCGCGCCGGCCAAGGCCGCGCGCCAGGCCTCGTCGTGAGCGCCGACATCGACCGAGAGCCCGGCGGCGGGCGCATACCATTCGGGAAACAGCCGTGCCTCGCGCAGCAACGCCGCCTCGTCGTAGGGCTGAAGATCGGGCAGCGGGAGGCGGTGGAGGTCGGCGAGCGTATCGACCGCCCTAGTATAGACTTCCTGCTCGAGTTGAGGCTCCGCCGCCAGCACCGGATTGACCCGCCGGTCGCCAAAGTCCTCAAGCAGCAGCAAGCCCAAATCGAGGTCGCGGGCGAGAGTCCGCGGCGCGCGCAGCCCGTGCGCGATAAGGTGGTCGGCAATGGCCAGGAACGGGCGCACGTCCTCATGCTCGGGCGGCGCGTCCATCAACACCGCCCGGCGCTCCCCGGCGTCGTCGATCACGCGGAAATAACGGCGGAAGCTGGCGTCGCCGGCGAGCGGTTCGATGCGCGCCCCGCCCCAGCCGTGGCGGGCGAGAAAATCGGCGGCGGTAGCGGGCGGGATCATCGGCGAGGCCATCGCCCTTCCCATGCCGCCGGGACCTGGGCTGTCAAGCGCCGCGCGCCACGTGGTGCCGCTGTGAAGATCAGGGACAGCGCGCCCGAAAATGCCCCTTCCCCGCCATGTCCCGGCCATTCCACCAGCAGCGCGCCGTCGTCGAGCACCGAATCGAGACCAAGCTCGGCAAGGTCCGACGGATCGTTGATGCGATACAAATCGACGTGCCACAGTGGAACCGGGGCAAGGTCATAGGGCTGGACGATGGCGAAGCTCGGGCTGGGCACTTCACCAACGTGCCCAAGCGCGGCGAGCAGCCCGCGGACGAAAGTCGTCTTGCCGATACCGAGCGGTCCATCGAGGGTAACGATGTCACCCGCGCGAAGCAGCGGAGCGAGCGCCGCGCCGGCAGCCCGGGTTGCGGCCTCGTCGGCAAGAATCATGGCGCGGCGCGGGGGATGGTAAGGATGACCTCGGTGCCCTTGCCCAGCTTCGATTTCAATTGGACCGTTCCGCCGTGCGCCTCGATGAACTGGCGGGTCAGCGGCAGGCCCAGGCCGAGCGCCGGATCGCCGCCACGCCCGCTGGTCCCCACTCGATGAAAACGATCGAACACAAGTGCCTGGTCATCAGGGGCAATTCCGGGGCCATTGTCGGTGATACTGATCCGCACCCGATCGGCATCGCCCTTGGCCGTCAGCGATATCTTTCCGCCAGCCTCGGTAAACGCGATGGCGTTGCGCAACGTATGTTCGATCGATTCGCGCAGACGCCGGGCGTCACCGACGACATGGCCCGCCGAGGCGTCGATTCCGACCTTGAAGTGGAGGCCTTTTTCCTCGGCGCGCGGGCGAAGCGATTCGGCCGTTGCGCGGCTAAGCCCGGCCATGTCGACCCGCTCCTTTTCCAACGTCACGCCACGCGTATCGCCCTGGGTAAGGTCGAGAACGTCGTCGATCATCTTCGACAGCCGAGCAACGGATTCGAGAATTGCCGAGACATAATCGGCGGCGGCCGGAGCGAGCTTGCCGGCATAACCCCCGGCGAGCATTTCCGCGAACCCGCCGATCGAGGTCAGCGGGGTGCGGAGCTCGTAGCTCATGTTGGCGACGAACCCGGTCTTGACCCGATCGGCCTCCTCAAGCGCGGTGGCACGCTCGCGCAACGCGGCCTCGATGCGCGACGAGTCGGTAACGTCGATCATCGTGAACAGCGCGTTGCCATCGGGCAGCGGGACCGCGGCAAATTCGAACTGGCGACCGTCGGTCATGACCAGGCGGCCGGTGCCTGACTGTCGCCCGCTGGTGGTCGAGCGAACCATTTCGCGGACCTGGGCGGCGGCTGTCGGATTGACTAACTGCTTGGCCAGCGCGGGGACCAGTTCGTCAACCCGCGGATGTTCGCCGAGCCATGCCTCGTCGAGGTTCCACACCTCGGAGAAGCGCCGGTTCCACAGGTAAAGCCGCCCATCGGAGGCGAACACGCTGATCACCTCGAACAGATTATCGAACGTCGCGGCGCGGACCCGGAGCAACGTATCGCGCGACGAAGCGAGACGCACCTGCTCGGTACGGTCCTCGAGGATCAGGCGGAGCCCGCCATCGGGCAGCGGCTGGGCGACAACCCGCAGATGATCGCCGTTGGCCAGCATCCAATCTTCCTCGATCATTTCCTCGGGCGAGAGGAACCAGCCGCGCCGTTCCGCCTTCCACGCCGGGAAATCGCGCACCTCGGGAAGGCGGTTCATTTCGCGCATGCGTTCAAGGATGCGGTCGAACTCGGGCCGCTCGGCCAACCAGTCGGGCTCCAGCCGGGCCATGATCGCGAACGGCTGATTATAGAAATCGAGGTGGCGATCCGCATCGAACTGGACCGCGCCGGCTGTCATCCGGTCGGCCAGTTCGCGCTGGGATTCGATGTTGTGGGCGAGCTCGATGCGCAGGTCTTCGAGATCCTGAATATCGATCGCGAAGCCGGCTACCGCGCCGGTCGGCAGCGGCACATCGACCAGTCGCAACATTCGCCGCTTTTCGCCAATTGTCGCAGGCTGCGTGCGCGAATAGGGGCGACCGGTCTCAAGCGCGCGCATCGCGCCGACGCGGGCGCCCTCTTCGCCAGCGGCATCGACCAACTCGCTGCCCCGGGCAATCACCTCCGCCGCGTCTAGCGCCTGAACCGCGGCGACGAACGCCGAATTGACCAGGCCTAGACTGAGGTCGGGTCCGCGGTACCACATGGGGAAAGGCGCTGCCTCGATCAAATGGGTCAGCGCGTCGAGCGCGCCCTCGGTCTGGCCAAGGCGGCTGGCAAGAGTCGCGCGCTGCGCTTCGGCGTCGCTGATATCGAATAACCACAGCAGCATGGTTCCCGCCGCGGCGGGCGGTGCGGCCGGGCCGCCGCGCACTTCCAGCACACGGCCCGATGGGATGATGCGGACCATGAGACGGACCGGCTTGCCGCCAAGGGCGGCTCCGTCGATCGCGGATTGCAGCGCCTCGAGATCCTCCGCAACGATCCCGGCCTCATCCGACGACAGATCGGCGAGCCGCAACGGGATTGATTGCAGGCCGAGGCTACGCAGCAGCTGGCGGTCGGGTTCAATGCGGCCGTCCGGGAAAACCACCAGCGGCCGGGCCGGCGCGGCCTCGATCAGATCGCGAAAATCCTTAGCGGCCGCGATCAGCCGCTCGGCGCGACGGATGCGGCGTACGGCGAGGACCGAGAGGAAGGCTCCGATCGCGACCCACAGAGCGGCGACGATGATGATCGCGGAGCCGACCTCCGCCCCGACACTCACTCGATCGTCCCCGTCAGCCGCATGGGTTCGTCATAGGGCTGGCGTTGACAAAGAAAAAGGGCGCCGGCTGTCCGGCGCCCGGCATCTTTCAATAGCGGTAATGGTCGGGCTTGAACGGACCCTGTTGCGACACGCCGATGTAGGCGGCCTGCTTGTCGCTCAAGGTGGTCAACTTGACCCCAAGCTTGTCGAGATGAAGCGCGGCGACCTTCTCGTCCAGGTGCTTTGGCAAGACGTAAACGTCGTTGCCGTACTTGTCGCCGCCGGTCCACAAGTCGATCTGAGCGAGCACCTGGTTGGTGAAGCTGGCCGACATCACGAAACTCGGATGGCCGGTAGCATTGCCGAGGTTTACGAGGCGGCCCTTGCTGAGGATGATCAATTTCTTGCCATCGGCGAATTCGACTTCATCGACCTGCGGTTTGATTTCAGTCCACTTCATGTTGGCCAGCGCGTTGATCTGGATCTCGCTGTCGAAGTGGCCGATGTTGCAGACGATCGCCATGTTCTTCATCGCCCGCATATGATCGACGGTGATGACATCCATGTTGCCGGTCGCGGTGACGAAGATGTCGGCGCGCTTGGCGGCCTCGTCCATGGTCACGACTTCATAACCCTCCATCGCCGCCTGCAACGCGCAGATCGGATCGATTTCGGTCACCAGGACGCGCGCGCCGCCATTGCGCAACGAGGCGGCCGATCCCTTGCCGACATCACCGAAACCGGCGACGGCTGCGACCTTGCCGGCGAGCATGACGTCAGTGCCGCGACGAATCGCATCAACCAGCGATTCCTTACAGCCGTAGAGGTTATCGAACTTGGATTTGGTGACGCTGTCGTTGACGTTGATCGCCGGGAACGGAAGCTTGCCCTGCTTCGACAGTTCATAGAGCCGATGGACGCCGGTGGTGGTCTCTTCCGACACGCCCTTGATGGCGGCAACCGTCTTGGTGAGATAGCCCGGACGCTCCTTCAGGAAGCGCTTGAGGGTCGCCGCGAACACTTCCTCTTCCTCGTTGGTCGGGGTGAACAAGTCCTCCCCGGCCTCGACCCGCGCGCCCCAAAGCGCGAACATCGTGGCGTCGCCGCCGTCGTCGAGGATCATGTTGCAGGTTTCGTCCTGGCCCCAATCGAAGATGCGGGCGGCATAGTCCCAATATTCCTCGAGCGTCTCGCCCTTGACGGCGAACACCGGCACGCCGGTCCTGGCGATCGCAGCGGCGGCATGATCCTGGGTCGAGAAGATATTGCACGACGCCCAACGGACCTTGGCACCGAGCGCTGTCAGCGTCTCGATCAGCACCGCGGTCTGGATCGTCATGTGCAGTGAGCCGGTGATCCGCGCGCCCTTGAGCGGCTTGGACGCGCCGAATTCCTGGCGTAGCGCCATCAAGCCCGGCATCTCGGTCTCCGCGATGTCGATTTCCTTGCGGCCGAAGTCGGCGAGCGAAATGTCCTTGACCAGATAGTCGCGGTTCAGCGTGTCGGCAGTGGTGGCCACGGCAAAAGTCTCCAGCAAATTCAGGGGCACGCCGGGTGTCGGCGCTGCTTGGCGTCCCCCTAGCGGGCCGCGCGCCTCATGGCAAACGTCAGGCGGCGCCGGCCTCGGCGACCAGCAACCGAGGGTCAATTCCGACCGCATTGAACCCCGCCGCCCAGCGGTCATCGGCGGCGGTGTTAAACAGGATTTCTTCACTTGCAGGTGTGGCAAACCAGCCGTGGCGGGTCATTTCTTCGTCGAGTTGCCCGGCGCCCCAGCCGGCATAGCCGAGCGCCACCAGCCAGCGTGAGGGTCCGCTTCCGGTGGCGATCGCCTTCAATATGTCGAGCGTCCCGGTCATTGCGCCGATCCCGGGCACGGCGATGCTGTCCTGTCCGCCCCAATCGTCGGAATGGAGGACGAAACCGCGACCGGGTTCGACCGGGCCGCCATGGAGGATCGCGACATCGGGCGCCTCGCCCGGATCGACCCCCAATTGCAGCAGCAGCTGACGCAACCGCAGCCCGGCCCGGTTGTGGCCGATGCCGATGCCGAGCGCACCCTCCTTGTCATGGGCGCACATTGCGATCACCGCACGCTCGAACCGCGGATCGCCCATTCCGGGCATGGCCAGCAACAGCTGGCCGGTCAGGAAGGGCGGTTGCGCCATCGCCATACCAACGCATGGCCCGGGTCCCGGTCGCAAGGCAAGCCTTGTGGCGGGCAGTCGTCGCGCCTATTTCGCGCTTCACGGCAAAAAGGAGAATATTGATGACAATCCAGGTCGGCGACCGCCTGCCCGACGTGCAGCTCACCCTCGCCACCGCCGACGGCCCGATCCCGGTTCGCAGCGGCGATTTCTTCGCCGGCAAGCGCGTCGCGCTGTTCGCCGTCCCCGGCGCCTACACCCCGACCTGCTCGGCCAAGCATCTGCCGAGCTATGTCGAGAAGGCCGCCGAGCTGAAGGGCAAGGGCATCGACGAGATTGTCGCCACCAGCGTCAATGATGCATTCGTCATGGGTGCGTGGAACAAGGATCAGGGCAGCGGCGACATCACCATGCTGGCCGACGGCAACGGCGAATTCGCCAAGGCGGTCGGGCTGGAAATGGACGGCAGCAAGTACGGCATGGGTCAGCGCAGTCAGCGCTATTCGATGATCGTCAACGACGGCGTGATCGAAACGCTTAATGTCGAGGCGCCTGGCGAATATGCCGCGTCGAGCGCGGAGACGATGCTCGGCCAGCTTTGAGCCCCGGCCCGATATTCGCTCATTATGGCGCGGGACGGGGAGCGACACTCTCCGTCGCGCGTTGTCGCCGCACCCGGTTATGTAAACCCAGCGAGGAGTAAATTCATGGTCACCACCCGCAAGTCGACGCCCACTCGCAGCCGCACCGCCAAGCCGCGCGCGACCCGCGCCCCGATAGATAAGTCGCTGGCCTCGCGAACCGGCCGAACGATCAAGGAAAAGCCCTACGTCAGCGCGGCCATCGCGACCGGCGCGGTGACCGCGGTTGCGGCGGCGGCGGCGGGCGCGTTCTTCTTTTCCCGACGCGACAAGAGTTTCCGGGAAGCCAGCGAAGAGCTGACAAGCCGGGTCAAGGACGGACTGAATAGCGCTGGCGCGCGGATCAAGGACTTTGCCGGGCGCGGCGCGAAGTTCACGGGCGACGGTAATGACAAGAGCCAAGCCCACATCGCCGAGGAAGCGCTGACGCTAAAGGAAACCGGACGACCTTTGACATCGCCGGTCGATGCATTGGCCGACGGCCAGATCAAGGTCGATGCGGTCGCTTACTAAGCGAATTCGATGTTTTTACAGCAATGGGGAGCGCGCTTTGCGGTGCACTCCCCTTCTCGATTTACCAACCGCGCCGCGGAATAGTCGCGATGTGGTCCTCCGAAAACCTCACGGTCGAGGCTAAGGTCAAGGCCGGGCGAGGAAGTCGGCGATCGCCTGGCCGAATTCGGGCCTGGTGACCGAACTCATATGCGTTCCCGGGACGGAGGCATAGGCCGCGTTTGGGAGAGCGGCGGCGAGGTCCGCGGCCGATCCATTATCCTGATCCTCGGTGCCGCACAGCACCATCGTCTCCATCGTAAAGGCGGCCAGCCATTGGGGTCCGGCATCGGAGAAGCTCGGCAACAGCAGGCGGGCGGCGGTGCGATCGACCTTCATCGTTTTCATGAACTGGATCGCCAGCCAATGTCGATCGCCGCGGCGGGCGTCGTCGTAAAGGTCGAGCGCATCGAGGAAGAATTGCGACCGTTTGAGCCAGCCCGACAGGCCCTCAAGTCCCATGCCGGCGAGGATCGCGCGGCGTGGCCGCATGCCCTCACCAACCGCCTGGACCGTGGTCCGCGCGCCAAGCGAGAAGCCGCCGAGGTCGAAGTCGGCCAGGCCAAGATGAGCGATCAGCTCCTCAAGGTCGCGGCCCAGGATGCCCGGCGGGTAGGCAGCCAGATCGTGGGGCGCTTCGCTAAGGCCGTGGGCGCGAAGGTCGGGCATGATTACCCGGAATCCACGCCCGGCGAGGAGGGTGGCATGGCCGAACTTGATCCAGTTGACGTTGCCGTCCGAAAACAGCCCGTGAACGAGGATCGCCGGGCGCCCGTCGCCCAACTCGCGCCAGGCCAGCTTTACCCCGTCAGATGCGGTCCAATAAGCGACATGGGCGTCCTTCACCGGCCAAGCCGTAGCTGAGCCCGACGGGCCTTGAAAGCGTTGCGATAACGGCGGCGCGCGACCATGAGCCGGGTATGACGGAGACTGCCGGGCGCGTTCTTGCATCCCTTTATCCCAACCCATCATGGTTCCCGCAGGCGTTCGATTCGACCTTCGAGTGGGTGCGAATGCTGGAGTTCACGGAACAAGACTATCGCGCCGCGGCATTCCTCGACCAGCGCGGCCTTCGCCCGGAGATGGAAATAGTGGTCGTGCCGTTTTCAAGCTTGGCCGAGATCACTCCAGCCGGAGCGCGACGCGACGCGCAGTGGATATTCCACATCGGCCACGTCGGCTCGACTCTCGTCTCAAAGCTGCTCGGCGAACTGACGGGCCTACTTGCACTGCGCGAGCCGGTCTTGTTGCGCGCCTTGCCAGCAATGTCCCAGGACGAACGAGGTGAACGCCTGCCAATCATTCGTGCCCTACTTTCGCGCAGCTTCGCCCCCGATCAGCGCGCGCTGATCAAGGCAACCAGCTTTCTGAGTGAACTGGGGGGAGCGCTGGCCGGACCGGCAAGTGACGGCGGCAAGGCGCTGATGATCCGGATGAAGCCCGAGCGATTCATTGCCTCCCGGCTTGATACGCCGATGATTGAACCACGCGCGCGTATACCCGAACGCATCGCCCGGCTCACCAAGCGCGCCCCGGCGATCGACCCCGCCGAAGCGCGCCGTGACGACGCGCATATCGCGGCGGCGGCATGGGCAACGGAGGCGAGCGCACTGGAGGAAGCCGCGGCAGCGATTGGTCCAAGTCGCGTGATGTTCCTCGATTTCGACCGCTTCCTCGACGCCCCGGTCGACCAACTGCAGCAAGTTGCAAGCCATTTTGATTTGGAAGCCGACCGCGACAGGCTTCAGACTCTGGTCGATGGTCCAATGATGGCGCGCCACGCGAAGACCGGGGCGGATCGGTTCGACCCGGCGGCGCGCAACGCTAGGATCGAGCAGCAATGTGCCATGCGTGCCACCGAAATTTCCGCATCCATGCGCTGGCTTGAACACGTCGCGAAGCACGCGCCTCTGGTCGGCCAAGCATTGAACCGAACCATGCCCTAGTCGGGCACAGCCTTGCCGACCTTGGCCCAACGTTCGAGCACAGCGGGATATTCATCTGTGCGGATACGCTTCAGGCCGGATGTATCGAGCCATTCCTCGTGGAGACTTTCGGCGCCAAAGTGATGCCGCGGCACGAAGTGCGATGGGTCGTCAAACGCGGCGACGGTCAGGTCGATATCGTCGCTGTGGTCATAAGCGAAACCTAGACTGGTGCCGCACATTGCGCAAAACGGCCGCCGGGCAATGGGCGAGCTGGCATACCAGTCGGGTTCACGCAACCAACGGACCTTTTGCCGGGCGATGCCGGTCATCGCCAGCGAGACATTGCCGCTGGCGCGCTGGCACATGCGGCAATGGCACAGATAGGCGTCGTCGCTCTCGACCTCGGCCTTGAAGCGAATCCGGCCGCAGGCGCAGCCGCCGTCCATCTCCGTCACGCTCACGGCGCTGGCGGAGCGACCGGTGGCATCGAGACATGCTCGGCGACGATCTTCCACTTGCCGTCCGATTGGCGCTGGAAGACGTCGGTGAAGCGGGCGCTGACGGTCGGGCGGCCGGCGCCGGCGGCCACGGTGAAGCTTTCGATCCCCGAGCTGACGAAGGCATCGCCGCCGAGCAACTGGATGCGCCGGCCGCTGACCTTATAATCCGCCGGCTTCATGCTGGTGAAGGCGCGCGCCCAGCCCGTCTGGATCTTGCGGTCGCCGCTTGGGTCCGGCGACGATGCGTCGATCATCTCGGCGCCATTTGCATACTGATCCATGATCGCGCCGACATCGCCGGTAGTAAATGTTGCTTCGGCGGCGACGGCGACCCTCTCGGCTTCCGCCGCCGTGACGGCGGGCTGGCCGCTCGGGCCCTTTTGGCAAGCGGCAAGCGCGATGGCAGTGGCCGCGATCAGTAACAATGGACGCATGTCACTCTCCCTGCTGTGGTAAGAGTCAGGCTAGCGCCTAGGCCGCCTTCTGCAAGTGGCGTCGGCCGAGCAATTCAGCGATTTGTACCGCGTTCAGGGCTGCCCCCTTGCGGAGGTTGTCGCTGACCACCCACAAGCTGAGGCCGTTGTCGACGGTCGGGTCCTCGCGCACACGGCTGACGAAGGTGGCATAGTCGCCGACGCACTCGACCGGGGTGACATAGCCGCCGTCCTCGCGCTTATCGATCAGCATCACGCCCGGCGCCTCGCGCAAGATCGCCTGCGCTTCCTCGGCGGTGATCTCGTTCTCGAACTCGATGTTGATCGCTTCGGAATGCCCAACGAACACCGGCACACGGACGCAGGTCGCGCTGACCTTTATCGAAGAATCGAGGATCTTCTTCGTTTCGACCACCAGCTTCCATTCCTCGGTCGTCGCGCCATCGTCGAGAAAGTCGCCACACTGCGGGATGACGTTGAACGCGATCTGCTTGGGGAATTTGCGGGGTGCGTTGGAATCCCCGACGAAGATGTTGCGGCTCTGTTCGAACAGCTCGTCCATCCCCGCCTTGCCCGAGCCCGACACCGACTGGTAGGTCGCGACCACCACCCGCTTGATCCGCGCCGCATCGTGTAGCGGCTTCAACGCGACGACCATCTGCGCGGTCGAGCAGTTAGGGTTGGCGATGATGTTCCTCGCCCGGTAGCCGTCGATTGCCTCGGGGTTCACCTCGGGCACGATCAGTGGCACGTCGGGGTCCATCCGGTAGAGCGAGCTGTTGTCAATCACCGTGCAGCCGGCGGCGGCGGAGCGTGGCGCATGGAGTCGGCTGACCTCGGAGCCAGCGGCGAACAGCGCGATGTCCCAGCCTTCAAAGTCGAAATGCTCGATGTTCTGGACCTTCAATTCCTTGCCCGAATCCCCGAAGTCAACGAGGCCTCCGGTCGAACGCGAACTGGCCACCGCTGCGACCTCATCGGCGGGAAACTGGCGCTCGGCGAGGATATTCAAAATCTCGCGACCGACATTGCCGGTGGCGCCGACGACGACGATTTTATAGCCCATGGCTGACCTTGATCCTTCCCGGCCGCGGCGGCCGATGAAGGCGACCTAGGACGCGGCCGGGCAAAGTCAATGCGCAGGCGCCGTTCCTAGCGCCCGCCCCCCGGCACGCCGTTGCGCGCGAGGAAGTTGAAGATCGTCCGATAGACGTGAAGCTTGCGCTTGGGCCCGTTGATGCTGTGCGTCTGGCCCGGATAGACCATCATTTCGAACGGAACCGATTCCTCCTGCAGCTTGTCGAACAGCGCGGTCGAATTCTCGAATACGACATTGTCGTCGCTCATGCCGTGAATGACGAGCAGCGGATCTTTGATCCGGCCGACATTCGCAAGCGCGTCCGACGCTTCATAGACCTTGGGCACCAAGCGCGGGTCGCCAAGGTAACGCTCGGTGTAATGGGTGTCGTACAGCTCCCACTTCGACACCGGCGCGACCGCTACGCCCGCGGCATAGAAGCCGGGGTTGGCCTCAAGCATCTTGAACGTCATGTAGCCGCCGTAGGACCAGCCGAACGTCGCGACACGACGGGGGTCGACGAACGGCAGCGACTTCAGATAGGCCCCGCCCGCTTTCTGATCTGCGACTTCGACCGAGCCCATCGCATGATAGAGCTGGCTCTCGAAATCGACCCCGCGATTGGATGACCCGCGGTTGTCGATCTCGAAATAAATATAGCCCTTGTCGACGATATATTGCTCAAGTTCGCCGCCCCAACCGCGGGTGACGTCCTGGCCATGCGGGCCGCCGTAATGACTGAAGAACACGGGGTAGCGCTTGCCGGTCACCAGTTTCGGCGTGACCATGCGCCAGAACAGGGTTGTCCCGTCGGCGGCCTTGACGGTGCCGTAGCGCGGAATCCGGTGGCTCGCGGCATAGGGCGCATAAGGATGGCTGGCATCAATCCTGTTCTCGCTGATCCACGCCAGGCGCTTGCCCGACGGGTCGGCGAGATAGGACTGTGGCGGCTGGCGTTCGTTCGATCGTGCGACGATCATCCGTTGCGCCTTCTTGTCCATCGACACGGCATTGACAAAGCCGGGGTCCGTCAGCCGCTCGATCGCTCCCGGAGCGGCGAGGTTGAGCGCATAGCCCTGCGTTGCGCGGACGTCGTCGCGGGTGGCGTTGAAGGTGATCCGGCCGGTCGTCTCGTCGACCCCGGCGAGCGAGGTCACCACCCAATTGCCGCGGGTTAGCTGGGTCCAGTTGCCGTTGGCGAACCGGTAAAGATGGCCGAAGCCGTCGCGCTCGGACCACCAGATGAGACTGCCATCTTTCAGGAATTTATAATTGTCGCTGAGGTTGATCCAACTGTTCGCGCGCGCATTTTCGCTGAACAGCAGGGACGAGTGGCCGGTTGCAGGATCTACCTTGAGCATGTCGAGCCGGGTCTGCGCCCGATTCTCGCGTTGAACGTAAAGCGCGGATCCGTCGGGCGCCCAGTCGACCCGGGCGAGATAGACGTCGGGATCACGGCCGAGATCGACATCGACCTTGTGCCCGCCAGTGGGGTCGATGACGATGAGATGGGGAACGATATTGGGCGTGCCCGCAGCCGGATAGCGCTGGTCAAAGGTCGATGCACCGCCGGCGCCGATGGTTGTGCGAGTGACGATTTTCACATTGGATTCGTCGAACCATTCGACCGCCACACGGTCGTCATTGGGCGACCACCAATAGCCTTTGGTGCGGCCCATTTCCTCCTGCGCGACGAACTCGGCCTCGCCATAATGGACGGTGCCGCCACCCCCGGTGACGGCTTGGGCCTCGCCGCCAACCGGGCCGATCCAAAGCTGCTGGTTGCGGACGAACGACAGAAAGCCGCCCTTCTCGCTGATCGCCGGGTTGAGCTCGGCTTCCTTGCTGTTGGTCAGCCGCCGCACGGCGCCATCGAGCGCGGCGAGATAGAGATCGCCGTCGAGCGGAACCAGCAGCGCCTTGCTGTCGGGCGACCATTGGTAGGTAGCGATGCCCTTTACGTCGCCGATCCGCGCGCGCTCCCGCTGCATTTTCTCGGCCTCGCTCAGCGCCGCGCCGGTGCCGACCTTCTTGCTGTCGACCAGCATCCGCCATTGGCCATTAGCGGTATCGAGCGCCCACAGGTCATAGCGGTCGCGGTCGTCGCTGCGGTTCTTGAGCATCGTCAGCAGGCTGCCGTCGGGACTCAATTTGACCCCGCGCGGCAATGACCCGGAAAGTGCCGGGCTGTCGAACACGCGTTCGAGCGTCAGCACCTGCTGCTTGACCCCCTTGGGGACTGGCATCGCCCCGATCTGGGGAAGCGCGGGGGAAGCGATGGACAGCGCGGCAAGGCCGGCGAGGAGCAGCGGACGAAGACGCAAGGCGGTGACCTTTCGGGCCATGAAAAAGGGCGTCCGGAAGTGCCCCGGACGCCCCTTCATCGCGCCTCGCGACGGATAATCAAGCCTAAGCCGTCAACCTTTGGTCTTTTCGACCTTGGCGTCGCCGCGCGTATCGCGACGCTCGGCGATGCGCGCCGATTTGCCGCGGCGGCCGCGCAGGTAATAGAGCTTGGCGCGGCGGACCGCACCGCGGCGCACAACCTCGATTGAATCGATGATCGGCGAGTAAAGCGGGAAGACGCGCTCGACGCCCTCGCCGAACGAAATCTTGCGGACGGTGAAGTTCGAATTCACGCCCTTGTTGGCCCGCGCGATGCACACACCTTCGTACATCTGGACGCGGCTGCGCTCGCCTTCAACGACCTTGACGCCGACCTTCAGCGTATCGCCGGGTCGAAATTCGGGAATGGAACGGCCCTCGGTCAGCGAGGCGATCTGCTCGGCTTCGAGCGTCTCGATGAGGTTCATGGTCTTAAAACCTTATTGTTCACGCTGCGCACCAGAGGGCGACGCCTGCGATGCACCCCCATGGCGCTCGATCAGGTCCGGCCGCCTTAGCCGTGTATCGTCGATCGAGCGGGCTTTGCGCCACGCCGCGATCTTCGCATGATCCCCCGATCGCAACACTTCGGGGATCATGCGTCCTTCCCACTCATTGGGCCGGGTGTAATGCGGATATTCCAGGAGCGCTTCGTCGAAGCTCTCCTCCTCTCCGCTGGAGGCCGCGCCCATTATCCCGGGAAGCAGCCGAATGCAAGCATCGAGCAAGGCCATCGCGCCGATTTCACCGCCCGACAGGATGTAGTCACCGATGCTCACGGGCTCGACCGGTCGCGCCTCGAAAATCCGCTCGTCAAACCCTTCAAACCGGCCACACAGGATGATCGCTCCCTCGCCCGCCGCCAGGTCGCGAACCCGGGCCTGGCTCAGCGGGGCGCCGCGCGGCGACATCGCCAGCATCGGCCTTCCGTCGGCCACCGCGTCCAGCGCGGCGGCGAGGACGTCGCAGCGCAGCACCATCCCCGCCCCGCCCCCAGCCGGCGTGTCGTCGACCGTGCGATGCTTGTCGATCGCGTGGTCGCGGATGTTGCGGGTTTCGAGGCTCCAAAGCCCGTCCTCAAGCCCGCGCCCGGCGAGGCTGACCCCGAGCGGCCCGGGAAACATCTCGGGGTAAAGGGTGAGGACGGTGGCGCGGAAAGTCATTGGATTTAGGCCGGTCTCAGCTTAAGGAACTTCTCTCCCAATTCTTGGTCTTCCATAAGATCAGCAAGCGCGCATGCGGCACCAAGCGCCCAAGAATTCGCAATGATCATTAGTTCAACTAATTCGTCGTTCGTGAATTGTGGTGAAATTTCATCAGGAGACAAATGTCGTACCACCATACGTCCGCCTCCGTGGTTGAAATCGCAGACAACGGGCCACATCGGCTTGAGAACCGTGCTTAGGTCTTGCG
>JBDSMA010000271.1:0-1736 GCA_039916085.1 Sphingomicrobium sp. | reverse complement strand
GCTGGCGGTACGCGAAGGCGATCTTGCGCTCGCCAAATCCTCGATCGGCCGTGCCCTGACGCTGGCCCCGGCGATGCCCGAGGCGCTGTTCGAAGCAGGTCATATTGCCAACGACTCGGGCGATGCGGCCGCCGCGCGCGATTACTGGAAGCGGACCATCGTCGCCGACCCGGCCAGCACGGTCGCCGCCTCCGCTCGCCAGGCGCTGGCCGAAATCGGCCAGCCGCTTGTCTTGCCGACGCCCGGTCCCGCCAAGCCAGCGTCAGCCCCGGTGAAAAAGGGCAAATGACCAGCTTCCTCCACACTATGTTGCGCGTGTCGGATCCCGACTC
Source organism: Sphingomicrobium sp. (assembly GCA_039916085.1). Taxonomy (GTDB): domain Bacteria; phylum Pseudomonadota; class Alphaproteobacteria; order Sphingomonadales; family Sphingomonadaceae; genus Sphingomicrobium. The sequence goes on along the minus strand of JBDSMA010000271.1, from coordinate 1,404 downwards.
GACAGTCGCCTTCTTCAGGCTGCTCGGGCTAGAGGAGCGCCGCCGCAAGGATGTGCCGGCCGGCAAATTCACCCTCATTTTCCTCGGCGTGCCGGGCGAGGCGGCGGAAGTCGAGCTGACCCACAACTGGGGCGAAGGCGGCTACGATAGCGGCCGCAACTTCGGCCACCTCGCCTTCGCCGTCGACGATATCTACGCGACCTGCGCCATGCTCCAGCAGGCCGGCGTGACGATCAACCGCCCTCCGCGCGATGGCCATATGGCGTTCGTCCGCTCGCCCGACCTCATCTCGATCGAATTGCTCCAGAAGGGCGACCCTTTGCCCTCAGCCGAACCCTGGGCAACGATGCCCAACACCGGCAAATGGTAATGAGTACAGTAGCGCCAGCGCTTGAGATCGTCGCTGTCCCGGCCTTTGCCGACAATTATCTGTGGCTCGTCCATGATCCCGCCAGCGGTGAAACGGCGGTCGTCGATCCGGGCGATGCCGCCCCCGTCCTTGCCGAGTCGGATCGCCGTGGCTGGACCATAAACCAGGTGTGGAACACCCACTGGCATCCCGATCACACCGGCGGCAATGCGGCGATCGTTGCTGCCACCGGCGCCACCCTGTCCGCGCCGTCCGCCGAGGCCGCCCGCATCCCAGGCATCGCTTTTGAGTTGATCGAAGGGTCTACCGTTCGACTCGGTGCTCATCGGGGCGAGGTGTGGGAAGTCCCCGGTCACACGCTCGGCCATGTCGCGCTCGTGTTCCACGATGACGGCGTGGCCTTCGTCGGCGACACGCTGTTCGCGATGGGCTGCGGCCGCCTGTTCGAAGGCAGTCCGCAGCAGATGTTCACCTCGCTCCGGCGGATTGCCGAATTGCCGCCCGCGACGACACTCTTTTGCGCTCATGAATATACCCTCGCCAACGCCCGCTTCGCCGTCACCGCCGAACCCGGCAACGCCGCCATCGCCGAGCGCCTGGTTGCGGTCGAGGCGCTGCGCGAGGCGGGCCGTGCGACGGTTCCCACCTCGGTCACCGAGGAGCTCGCCACCAACCCCTTCATCCGCGCGCGGACCGTCGAACAATTTGCCGCCTTGCGAGCGGCGAAAGACAGCTTCCGTTAATGTCGGCGGGCGCTTGATCTTCGATCAACGGTCGCGATCGAGGAGCCGAGCCATGCGTGCAGCCATAACGTTGACGGTCGTTGGCATCGCAGTCGCCGCTTGCGCTGCACAATATGCGCCATTCCAGCGCAGTCCCCAGGCCGCTTCGCATCTTGCCGCCGCCCTCAACGGCCGGGTCGCCGGGCCACCGCAGGATTGCCTGCCAAGCTTCGCCTCAACCAGTTCCGAGGTCATCGACGCCCATACCGTGCTCTATCGCGTCGGCGCCACGACCTATGCCATGGATCCTCC
>JBDSMA010000270.1:0-5020 GCA_039916085.1 Sphingomicrobium sp. | reverse complement strand
AAAACGCCCGCGCGGCAATGATTGCCCGGGGCTTCGCCGAAATGACCCGCTTCGGCCTGGCGATGGGGGCCCGGCGCGAGACGCTCGCCGGCCTGTCGGGCCTGGGTGACCTGGTGCTGACCTGCTCTTCCGCCTCGAGTCGCAACTTCTCGCTTGGAAAAGCGCTGGGCGAGGGGCGCAACGCCGGCCCGCTGATGGCCGATCGCACGACCGTTGCCGAAGGCGCCCATACTGCGCCAGTGCTCCACAAGCTGGCGGGCGAGAAAGGCATCGACATGCCGATTGTCGCCGCTGTCGCCGCGCTGCTCGATGGGTCGCTCACCGTCGATGACGTGGTCGAAACACTGATGACCCGCCCGCCGAGGCCGGAGGCGCTTTAGGGTCAACCCTCAAAAATCGACCGCTACGCCCTTATTTTCCCAGTCGCCATAGCGGGTCGGGTCGAGCCGATTCTCTTCGTCCTCGGGCGGTGGCGAGGTGACCGCCTGCGGCTTGGGCACCCGCGGCGATGGGGTCAGATGCGCCGGAGGCATGATGTGGGCCGGGCGTTTCATTGTTCGACAAATGAGCGCTAAGGGGGCCGATGCCAACCCCCGACACCCCGGACGGCTTGCCCGCGCGCATTGCCGCGCTCAGGATCCTCGATGCGATTTTACGCCGCGGCCAGACGATGGACAATGCCGCCCAGGCGTCGCGCGGCCTCCCCCCGGCCGACGCAGCGCTGGCTGCTGCGATCGCTGGCGAGACACTTCGCCGCTTGCCCGACATCGACGTGTTAATCGACAGCGCGACGCGGCTGAACCTGGCCGACGATGCCAAGGCGCGGATGGTGCTGCGGCTCGCGCTGGCGCAAAAAATCGGACTCAACACGCCGGACCATGCGATCGTCGCCACTGCCTTGCCACTGGTCGACGGTGGCCCGCGCCGACTGGTCCACGGCGTCCTCGGCGCACTGTTCCGCCGCGGGCTCCCGGCGATCGACGTCCCCCACCTGCCCGAAAGTGTCGAGGCGCGGTGGACCGCCGCCTGGGGCACGGACATGGTCGAAGCTGCTCGCCGCTCCATCGCCCAGCGCCCCCCGCTCGACCTCAGTTTCGCCGATGCCGCCGCCGCCCAAGGCTATGCCGACGGCGTCAGCCTCGCCCCGCGCCACCGCCGCCTCTTGTCCTCTTCGGTCGCCGCGCTCGACGGGTATGGCGAAGGCGGCTGGTGGGTTCAGGACCTCGCCTCTTCGCTCCCCGCCAGGCTGGTGCCATCCTCCACCAAAAGCGTCCTCGATGCCTGCGCCGCGCCCGGCGGCAAGACGATGCAGCTCGCCGCCGCCGGCCATGACGTCACCGCGCTCGACCGCAGCGAAAGTCGTCTCGCACGACTGGCCGCCAACCTCGCCCGCACCGGACTGAAGGCGAAGGCGGTGGTCGCCGACGCACTCGAATGGGCGGCGCCGGGGACGTTCGACGCGGTGCTGCTCGACGCGCCTTGCTCGGCCACCGGCACTTTCCGCCGCCATCCCGAAGTACTTTACCGCGCCCACGCCGCGATCATCGACCAGAGCGCCGCCATCCAGGCCCGGCTGCTCGACCGCGCCGCCGATTGGGTGCGGCCGGGCGGAAGCCTGGTCTATGGGGTCTGCTCGCTCGAGCCCGAGGAAGGCGAGCAAATGATCGACTCATTTCTTGGCGAGCGCCCGCATTTCCGACTCGAACCTGCCCCGCCGCTGGTCGAGGGCGTGCCGACTCACGACCGCGGCTGGGTCCGCGTCCTCCCCGGCATGCTCGAAGGAGAGGGCGGGATCGACGGCTTCTTCACGGCGCACCTTGTCCGAACCGCCTGATCGCGGCTAATCGACCTCATGGCCCATCCCCTCATCTCCCCGTCGATCCTGTCCGCCGATTTCGCTAAGCTTGGCGAGGAGGTGAAGGCGATCGACGAGGCCGGCGCCGACTGGATCCACATTGATGTGATGGACGGGCATTTCGTGCCCAATCTGACGATCGGCCCGGGGGTAGTGAAAGCGCTTCGCCCGTACACCTCGAAGCGCTTCGACGTTCACCTGATGATTTCCCCGATCGATCTATTCCTCGACGCCTTCGCCGATGCCGGCGCCGATGTGATCACCGTCCACCCGGAAGCCGGTCCACACCTTCACCGCACTATCCAGCGCATCAAGGGACTCGGCAAGAAGGCCGGCGTGTCGCTCAATCCGGCGACCCCGGTTAAGATGCTCGATTATGTGCTGGAAGAAGTCGACCTGGTGCTGGTGATGAGCGTCAACCCGGGCTTCGGCGGCCAGAAGTTCATCCCTGCCATGCTGCGCAAGGTCGAAGCGGTCGCCAACCAGGTCGCCAAGAAGAGCTTGGCCATCGACATCGAGGTCGACGGCGGGGTCGATGCGGACAATGCCGCATCGGTGGTCAGCGCCGGGGCGACCGTGCTCGTCGCCGGCACCGCCGCCTTTCGCGGCGGCCCCGATCACTACGCCGCCAACATCGCCGCGCTTCGGACCGCCGAATGAACGACAACCGCGCATGAGCGCCAGTGACGTCGTCGGCAAGCTCGCCAAAGGTTCGATTTTTTCTCGTCTGTTCGGCAGCGGGAAGGCGCCACTACGGCTTGTCGCGGTGCCCCGCGATCATGTCATGGGCGATCGGACCCGGGGCGATGCCCTCGTTGCTGGACGGCTGCCACTGGGCAGCGAGACCGTCGCCCTGGCCGACATCGATTTCACTTCGCTCGGTACTGCAGGCCCCGCCGCCCACCTCATCCAGGGCTTCTCCTGGCTGCGCGATCTCGCCGCCGCGGCCAGTCGCGAGCAGGGCGCGCGGCTGGCCGAGGCGATCGCCGGCCGCTGGCTGGTCGCCCACGGAACCAAGCCCGATGCCGCCTGGGCGCCTGAACTATGGGGCGAGCGGATCCTGTTCTGGACGGCCTATGCCCCCTACATCCTGTCCAGCCGCGACGCCGGTTACCGTTCGGCGCTGCTCAATACGCTGGCGCGCGGTGCCCGCCACCTTGATCAGACTGCCGACAAGGCCGCCCCGGGCCTCGACCGGATCACCGCCTGGTCGGGCGCCGTTGTCGCCGCACTGACTTTGCAAGGCGGCACGTCGCGGCTCCCCCGCAGCGAGTCCGGACTGATGCGTGCGCTGTCGGCCGCGCAGTTCGAGGATGGCGGGCTGATGAGCCGATCGCCATCGGAACAGATGCTGCTGGTTGATCGCCTCGGGCTGGTCCGTGCCGCTTATTTCGCGGCCAAGCAGACTCTGCCTGACGCGCTCGAAAGTACCGCCGCTGCCGCCATTGCCGCGCTTCATGGCGTCACGATGGGCGATGGCACCTTGTCTAGCTGGCAGGGCGGCAATCCGGGCGAGGCGGCGCGGCTGGCGGCTTTGATCGAAGGCTGCGGCCTGCGCGCCCGGCCGCTGCGAACAGCACGCGGCTGGGGCTATCAGCGGGTCAGCGCGCTTGGCACGGTCATCGTCCTTGATGCCGCCCCGCCGCCACCGCCGCGAATGGCAGAGGGCGGCTGCGCTTCGACGCTGGCCATCGAGATTAGCGACGGCGCCCAGCGGCTGGTTGTCAATTGCGGCGGCCCCGGCCTCGCCCCGACTGCCATGGCACCCGACCTGGTGGCCGCCCTGCGCACCACCGCCGCCCATTCGACTTTGGTGCTCAACGATAGCAATTCGACCGCCATCCTGCCCGATGGCAGCCTCGGCAAGGGCGTCACGGACGTGGTCATCGACCGCGCCGAGGATAATGACAGCTCGCGGCTGGAAGCCGCGCATGACGGCTACGTCCGCAGTTTCGGCCTGATCCACAAACGCCGCCTCAGCCTCGGCAACGACGGCAAGGAAGTTCGCGGCGAAGACAAGCTCATCGCCAAGGGCCGCCGCAAGATTCGCGAGTCCGCGCCTTATGCCATCCGTTTCCACCTTGCCCCCGGGGTCGAGCCCACGGTTACCGCCGACGGCATGGGCGCAATCCTCCGCTCGCCCGCAGCGCCGCCGTGGAATTTCCGCTGCCGCGGGGCGATGCTGACGGTCGAGGAAAGCCTGGTCGTCGATGGCCGCGGCCGCCCACGGCAAAGCAGCCAGTTGGTCGTCGTCGGGGAAATCTCAGCGCTGGGCGGCGAGATCGCCTGGCAATTCCGCCGCGCAAGCTAAGTATCGTACGCAAGAAGGACCGCCGCACTCATGACCGCCACCGTGCCCATCCGCCGGGCCCTGATTTCGCTATCCGACAAGACCGGGCTCGACGACCTCGCCGCAGGCCTGGCCAAGGCGGAGGTTGAGCTGGTCTCGACTGGCGGCACCGCTGCGGCCCTGCGCGCGCTCGGTCATGAAGTGCGCGATATCGCCGATCTTACCGGCTTTCCAGAGATGATGGACGGGCGGGTCAAGACGCTCCACCCGAAGGTTCATGGCGGGCTCCTCGCGGTGCGCGACAACCCTGAACATGCCACGGCGATGAACGCCCACGGCATCGGTGCGATCGACCTCGTCGTCGTCAACCTCTACCCGTTCGAGGAGACGGTGGCGAAAGGCGCGAACCGCGAATCGGTGATCGAGAATATCGACATCGGCGGCCCGTCGATGGTTCGTTCGGGCGCCAAGAACCATGCCTATGTCGCGGTCGTTACCGATCCCGCCGATTACCCCGAACTACTTGACCAGGTCGCCAACGGCGGCACCACGTTCGATTTCCGCCGCCGGCTCGCGGCCAAGGCCTATGCCCTGACCGCGGCCTATGACGTCGCCATCTCGACCTGGTTCGCGCGGGTCGATCAGGGCGAAGCCTTTCCCGAACGACGCTCGATGTCGTCGCGGCTGATCATGCCGCTGCGCTATGGTGAAAACCCGCACCAGAAGGCCGCGCTCTACGCCTCGGCCGGTCCGGCCGCGCGCGGAATCGCCCAGGCCGTTCAGGTCCAGGGCAAGGAGCTCAGCTACAACAACCTCAACGATGCCAACGCCGCGCTCGAACTCGTCGCCGAATTCCGTGACGGCCCGCCGACGGT
>JBDSMA010000269.1:0-3329 GCA_039916085.1 Sphingomicrobium sp. | reverse complement strand
AACAATGCCGGGATCGACAATGAGGGGCTCGGCAAGCTGCTTCGGACACGGCAGGTGAAGAAGATGATCTCGTCCTACGTCGGCGAGAACAAGGAATTCGAGCGGCAATATCTGGCGGGCGAGCTCGAAGTCGAATTCTGCCCGCAAGGAACGCTCGCCGAGCGGATGCGGGCCGGTGGCGCTGGCATTCCCGGATTCTACACCAAGACCGGGGTCGGGACGCAGGTGGCCGAAGGCAAGGAAGTGAAGAGTTTCGACGGCGAGGAGTATATCCTCGAGCGGGGCATCCGCGCCGACCTTGCGATCATCAAGGGGTGGAAAGCCGACGAGGCCGGCAACCTCATGTTCCGCAAGACCGCGCGCAACTTCAATCAGCCCGCCGCAACCTGCGGCAAAATGTGCGTCGCCGAGGTCGAGGAGATTGTCGCGGTCGGAAAGATGGTCCCCGATTGCGTCCATTTGCCGTCGATCTACGTCAAGCGGCTGATCAACGGATCGCCGTATGACAAGAAAGTCGAGTTCGTGACGACACGGGAGCGGGCGGCATGAGCTGGGACCGCAACCAGATGGCGGCGCGGGCCGCGCGCGAACTCAAGGATGGCTATTACGTCAACCTCGGTATCGGCATTCCGACGTTGGTGGCGAACAATATCCCGGACGGGATGACGGTCACGCTCCAGTCGGAAAATGGCATGCTCGGGATCGGGCCGTTCCCTTACCCCGACGAGGTCGACGCGGACCTGATCAACGCCGGGAAGCAGACGATCAGCGAATTGCCGTCGTCGTCCTATTTCTCGTCAGCCGACAGCTTCGCGATGATCCGTGGGGGGCATATCGACCTCACCGTGCTCGGCGCGATGGAAGTCAGCGAAGGCGGCGACATCGCCAACTGGATGATCCCGGGCAAGATGATCAAGGGCATGGGCGGGGCCATGGACCTGGTCGCCGGGGTCAAGCGGATCATCGTCGTGATGGAACACAACGCCAAGGATGGCAGCCCGAAGTTCATTCCCGCATGTACCTTGCCGCTGACCGGTAGGAACGTGGTCGACATGGTCATCACCGACCTTGGGGTGTTCGAGCGGCCCGACCACGGAGCGTCGTTCCGCCTGATCGAGACCGCGCCGGGTGTGACCGCCGCGGAGGTCGCCGCCAAAACCACCGCGCATTATGACGGAACCGTTGCCTCTTGAAACTCGTTGCCTCGGCAAAACCCCAGAGGACTAAAATGTTCGATTTGCTGCGTAATCGCTATCTCGACGTCCTCGGGTCGATCTACATCTACAATGAGCATCGCGGCTATTCGTCGATTGACCGGGTGCTGGCGGCGGTGCGCGCCCGCTGGCCGGAGGACCGCAGCTTCATCGCCGAGATCGAGAAGCACCGCGCCGACGAGCGCAAGCATTACCTGCTGTTCCGCCGCTGGTTTGAAAAGCGCGGGCGGATGCCGCTGGAGGTCGATAAAACCTGTGGTCATATCGACCGACTGGTGCGGCTGACCTTTGGATGCCAGGTCGACGACCTCGACCAGGACGCGATTACCGCCGACCCGGCGCTGTTCGCCAAGCTGTGCCGGATCATCATGCTTACCGAGCAGCGCGGTATGCGCCAGGTCGATATCCTGCTGCAGTCGGCGATCATCCATGGCGACGCCAGGCTGCACAAGATCTTCAAGGTGATCGAAGTCGATGAACCGAGCCACTGGGCGCCCTACGAAGGGTGGCTCAAGCGCAACGCCGGCGGCGATCCCACCTGGCGCGAGCGTCTGGCCGATGCGATCGTTCACCGCACTTTGCTTTTGGTCAAATTGCCGGCGTTGTTCCTCAACCCGTTCGTCGGCCGCCGCCGCGCGTGGCAGGACAGCGACGATCCGGTGGTTGGCCTAACCGCCTGATCGCGGCTGGCACTCCAATGGCGCAAGTCCTTGCGCGCGCCGGATTCGGTGGCATGACAAGGGCTGGAGTTGGAGAAAAGCCATGATGAAATTCGCAATCGCCGCGCTTGCCCTTGGTCTCGCGGGCACTGCCCCGGCATCGGGGGCGACCAAGCCCGCGGTCAGCCTTTACCGGCTCGACTGCGGCAGCGCGCTGATCAAGGACTTCAACGCCTTTTTCTCCGATACCAAGGATTACAAGCCGGGGCCGCGGACCATCACCGACAGCTGCTACCTCATTCGCCACATGAACCATTACATGCTGTGGGACACCGGCTTCCCGGCGGCGCTAAAAGGCAAGGCCAACGACATGGGGCCGCTTGTCGCCCGGCTTGACAGGACCATCCCGGAGCAGCTTGCAGCGCTTCGGCTCCGCCCAAGCGACATCAACGTGCTCGGCATCAGTCACATGCATGGCGACCATACAGGGCAGGCCAAGGACTTCCCCGGTGCCAGGCTGATCATCGGCAAGGCGGACTTCGAGCTGACCGCCGGGAAAGACGACCCGTTCGGCCCGTGGCGCTTGGCGGGGGCGAAGGTCCAGCTGATGCATGGCGGGGATGTCGATGTGTTCGGCGACGGACGGGTGGTCGCGTTGAACATGCCTGGCCACACGCCCGATCATATGGCGTTGCTCGTCCGGCTCGACAGCGGCAATGTGCTGTTGACCGGCGACCTTTATCACGCGACCGAGGCGCGGGCGGTGCGCGGCGTTCCGCCATTCAACACCAGCCGCGCCGAAACATTGGCATCGATGGACCGATTCGAGCGGTTGGCGAAGAATTGGCATGCAAAGGTGATCATCCAGCACGAACCCGCCGACGTCGCCAAACTGCCGGCGTTCCCGAAAGCGGCGGAATAGGCCGAAGTCATTGCGAGCAAAGCGAAGCAATCCAGCTTTTGCTCGGTTGAGGAGATTACATGCGCGCCCTTCTTTCCCACGAGCCCGGTGGTCCCGATACGCTCCGAGTTACCGAGCTGCCTGATCCGGTCGCCGGGCCGGGCGACCTGCTGGTCCGGGTCCGAGCGGCGGCGATCAACTTCCCCGACGTGCTGATCATCGAGGATAAATATCAAATGCGCCCGCCGCGCCCGTTCGCGCCCGGCGGGGAGATCGCGGGAGAGGTCGAAGCGGTCGGCGCCGGGGTAAAAGATTGGGCGGTTGGCGACCGGCTGATCGCCGTGCCGGGGTTTGGCGGGCTGGCCGAGAAAATCGCCGTGCCCGCGAAGAGCGCGTTCCGCCTGCCGGCCCGTCGCAGCTTCACCGATGGCGCCGCGCTGTTGCTGACCTACGCCACCTCGATCCACGCGCTGTACGACCGCGGCAAGCTTGAAGCGGGGGAGACCTTGCTGGTACTCGGCGCGGCGGGCGGGGTCGGGCTGGCTGCTGTCGAGC
>JBDSMA010000268.1:0-1526 GCA_039916085.1 Sphingomicrobium sp. | reverse complement strand
GCTACGGCGCCCAGGCGCGCCGGCCTGGTCGTGCCGCCGCGCGCCGACGGAGCGCTGGTCGCCCTCACCGTCTCGGCCAGCGTCGGCGATTATCGGGCCGGCGACGAGGTTTGGTGCGAAAAGCTGTTCCCCGCGGATTTCGGCCGCGCGCTCAACCGCGATTTGCTCATCCCTCGCCCCGCCGGCCGCTTTCTGTTCGGGCGCCTGATCGGGCGCGAGCAGAACACGGTCGGGGGCAAGCTGCACCTCCGTCCGCCCGGCGCCGGTGGCCGCCAGAGCGTCGTCGCCGATCCGCCCTGGGCAGCGATGGCGGTCAAGCTGGTGCGCACCCTGTAAGCTGATCGCCCGCCAGACACTCGCTCCATCCCCCAGCCCGCGTGCGCATTCGCCAGGCCTCTTCCCCAAAGCGGATTGCGGTGCGATGCTGGCTGCTTGACTGAAGGGGAGTGAACATGCCGAGACTTGCCGCCGCGATAACCGCCATCGTCTTGTTGTCCGTACCGGCAATGGCCGCCGCCAAGGACAAGATGGAACCGCGCGCCCAGGCGATGCTGGCCTGCGCCTCTCTTACCCCTGACTTGGCGCGACTGCGTTGCTATGACCAGTCCGTCCTCGCCCTCAAGCAGGCGCTCGAGCAGGGCGATCTGGTCGTCAACGAGCACAAGCAGCCGATGGCCAGAGAAGGCCTGGTCAAGGCATCGGGTTCGATGGGCAACAACCGCTTCTGGATTGAACTCGAATCCGGCGACCGGTGGGAACTCGATCCCACTTCCGACCGCGCCAAGGCGCCGCCACCCGGGTCACAGATCAAGGTGCGCAAGTTCATGGGCGCCTTCTGGGCGTCCGGTCCCGACTGGCGGGACAGCGAAGCGCACTATCTCGGCCGGCTTCGGTAGCGGAATACAAACATCGGGGCTGGGGCACGGGCTGAGGTGGTGCGAGCTACTTCCCGCCCTTGCCCCTCCCCGCGCGTCATGGCATCGCGAACCCACCGCTTGGCGCGGGCGCTTAGCTCAGTTGGTAGAGCGCTTCCTTTACACGGAAGATGTCGGCGGTTCGAGCCCGTCAGCGCCCACCACCGGCGTCGTCGCAAGTCACCGTCACACCGCCAGTTGCGGCTGCGCCTCGGCGAAATAGCGGTGCATCGCGTCGCTCGCGCCGGACGACAGCTCGACGAAAATGCGGCGGCCGTCATGCGGGTCGGATCGGCGGATGAACAGGCCCGTGTCGGTCATTGTCTTGATCCACCTGAGCGCGGTCGTCGGCGGGACGGCGGCGGCGATGCACAGCGACGACACCGGCACGCGGTGTTGAGCGATCTCGGCGGCCAGCAGGTCGAGCAGCATGTCCCACGCCGGATCGGCGAACAGCTCGGGATCGAAATAGCGCGCCCGAAGCCGCCGCGCGCGAATGCAACCGCGCACCACGTCGCCGGATACGACGTGCGCCGGGGACTTCGTCTCGACCGCCGCCGGGCGCTCGGCCTCGGCATTGCTGCCCGATCCGCCCGCGCCGACGCCCGATGA
>JBDSMA010000267.1:0-8144 GCA_039916085.1 Sphingomicrobium sp. | reverse complement strand
GCCGGGTCGAAGCGGCGCTGCTGTATACCCATGAGCCGCGCTTGATTACGCTCGACGGTTGAGCCGAAGCGCGACAATGCCCATATGAAGTGTCAACGCATGACATGAGGACCATCAGCCATGGGCGCTAATACCAAAACCGTCACCGATGAAAGCTTCCAGGCTGACGTGCTCGATTCGTCGACGCCGGTGCTGCTCGATTTTTGGGCGGAGTGGTGCGGGCCCTGCCGGATGATCGCCCCGGCACTTGAGGAAATCGCGGCCGAGCTGGGTGACAAGGTGACCATCGCCAAAATCAACATCGACGAGAACCCCGACACGCCTGGCAAATATGGCGTGCGCGGCATCCCTACCATGCTGCTGTTCAAGGGCGGTCAGCCGGTCGCCCAGAAAGTCGGGGCGGCACCGCGCGGCCAGATTCAGCAATGGCTTGAGGCCGAACTCGGCTAGTCTTCGTCCGACGCTGTACGCCCTCGCGTCAATTGACTTGGCGAGGGGCCAACCCTACATCGCGGCCCGACTTCGCCCGCGCGCGGGCGGGACCGATATTTGCGGCTCCCGCGCCCGGCTTTTTTAGGATCATTCATGTTCGCCGCACTGGCTAAAAACATTTTCGGGTCGGCCAACGACCGGTACGTCAAGAGCCTCGGCAAATATGTCGACGCGATCAATGGCTTCGAACCGACGATTTCGGCGATGACAGACGACGAACTGCGCGGCCAGACCGACATCTTTCGCCAGCGCCTCGAGGCCGGAACCAAGCTCGACGAATTGTTGCCTGAAGCCTTCGCCACCGTCCGCGAAGCGGCCATGCGAACCTTGGGCCAGCGTCATTATGACGTCCAGATGATCGGCGGCATCGCCCTCCACCGCGGTGAGATCGCCGAGATGAAGACCGGCGAAGGCAAGACGCTGGTTGCGACTCTGGCCGTTTATTTGAACGCGCTGCCCGGCAAGGGCGTCCATGTCGTCACCGTCAACGATTATCTTGCCAAGCGCGACGCCGACTGGATGGGCCAGGTCTATCGGTTCCTGGGCCTGACCGTCGGAGTGATTGTCCCCAACCTGTCCGATCAGCAACGCCGCGACGCCTACGACAGCGATATTACCTACGCGACCAACAACGAGCTCGGCTTCGATTATCTGCGCGACAATATGAAATATTCACGCGAGCAGATGGTCCAGCGGCCGTTCTCCTACGCCATTGTCGATGAGGTCGACTCGATCCTGATCGACGAGGCGCGCACGCCGCTGATCATTTCCGGCCCGACCGACGACAAGTCGGAGCTGTACATCGGTGTCGATGCGCTGGTGAAGCGGTTCGCGCCTGAAGATTACGACCTCGACGAGAAGCAGAAGAGCATCGTTTTGACGGAGGACGGCACCGAGAAAGCCGAGCGGATGCTCGAGGATGCCGGATTGATCGAGGGCCACAATCTTTACGATATCGCCAACACCCAGGTGGTGCACCATCTCAATCAGGCCTTGAAGGCCAACATGATGTTCAAGCGCGACATCGACTACATCGTGAAGGAGGGGAAGGTCATCATCATCGATGAATTCACCGGCCGCATGATGGACGGGCGGCGCTGGTCGGATGGGCTTCACCAGGCGGTCGAGGCCAAGGAGGACGAACAGATCGAGCCCGAGAACCAGACCCTCGCTTCGATTACCTTCCAGAATTACTTTCGCATGTACCCCAAGCTGTCGGGGATGACCGGTACCGCGCTGACCGAGGCGCCCGAATTCTTCGATATTTACAAAATGAACGTGGTTTCGATCCCGACCAATGTCGATGTTCAGCGGATCGACGATGACGATGAGTTCTACAAGAACATCACGGACAAGTTCGGCGCCATCGCCAAGGAGATCAAGAAGCGCCAGGAAATCGGCCAGCCGGTGCTGGTCGGCACGGTGTCGATTGAAAAGTCGGAAATGCTCAGCGAATTCCTCCAGCAGGAAGGCATCCGCCACGAGGTGCTGAACGCCCGCTTCCACGAGAGCGAGGCGCATATCGTCGCCCAGGCGGGCAGCATGGGGGCGGTGACCATCGCCACCAACATGGCCGGCCGCGGCACCGACATTCAGCTTGGCGGCAACGTCGAGTTCCGCATCGAGGACGAACTCAAGGACAAGCCCGAGGGTCCCGAGCGCGACGCCGCGATTGCGAAGATCAAGGAAGAAGTCGCCGAGCAGAAGCGACTGGTGCGCGAAGCCGGCGGCCTGTTCGTGCTCGGCACCGAGCGCCACGAGAGCCGCCGCATCGATAACCAGCTTCGCGGCCGCTCGGGGCGCCAGGGCGATCCCGGTCTGTCGCGCTTCTATTTGTCGCTCGACGACGATCTGCTGCGCATTTTCGGCCCCGAGACGATGTTTGCCCGGTTGATGAACAAGAATCTCGAGGACGGCGAGGCGATCATCTCTCCGTGGATCTCCAAGGCAATCGAGACCGCGCAGAAGAAGGTCGAGGCACGCAACTACGACATTCGCAAGCAGGTCGTCGAGTTTGACGACGTCATGAACGACCAGCGAAAAGTGATCTACGAGCAACGCGCGGACATCATGGAATCCGACCATGTCAGCGACGTCGTGGAGGACTTCCGCGCGGAAACCGTCGCCAGCCTGGTCACCGCCAGCTGCCCGCCGGGATCCTACCCCGAGCAGTGGGATGTCGAGCGCCTCAAGACCGATCTCAATGAAATCCTCGGCCTCGAGTTGCCGGTTGATGAGTGGATGGCCGAAGAAACGGTCGAGCAGGACCTGATCATCGATCGGGTCCAGGCGCGCAGCGACGAGATAATGGCCGCCAAGCTGGCGCAGATCGACCCCGTCCAGTGGATCGACTTCGAAAAGCAGATGCTGATCCAGACGCTTGATCATCACTGGAAGGAACATCTCGCCACGCTCGATGCGCTGCGTCAGGTCATCTACTTGCGCAGCTACGCGCAGAAGAAGCCGATCGACGAATATAAACAGGAAGCCTTCTTGCTGTTCGAGCGGTTGCTGATCGCGATCCGCGAGGACGTCACGCGAACGCTGATGCGCGCCAATGTCCAGATCGAGGAGGCGCCGCCGATGCCGGCCCTGCCTGATTTTATCACCCACCATATCGACCCGCTGTCGGGCGACGACGACAGTTTCGACTTCGATGCCGCGTCGCTCGCCGGGCTGGTTGGCACCCTGCCGCCGCGCCCTGCACCCACCACGACTATGCCCGACGGCTCGCCCGTACCCGAGCCGGAAAGCCGCAACGCATTATGCCCGTGCGGGTCGGGGCTCAAATATAAGCATTGCCACGGTCAGGTGGCCTAAGCGGCGCGTGCGAAACCGGCGCGGCGGATGAGGGTCAACGATCGGATCCAGTCTTGCGCCGGCCGCTCGAACCGCTCGTAAACTAGCCGGGCGATGATCAACGTCGTGCCGAGATAGACGGCAAGGAACAGCGGGCTCGCCACCGGCAGCGCCCGACCGCTTGCCGTTGCGGCGATAGCAAGCAGAAGCTGCAGCGGGAAATGGCACAGATAGCTTGAATATGTGAGATTGCCTGCCGCCTGGATCGGCGTTGACCAACGCTCGATCAGCGGCCAGTCCTGCGCCGCCAGGAACAGCATCGGCGGCACCGCCAGCATCAGCGTGAACGGCAGCACTGCGCGCTCGCCAAGCATGCCTGTCCACCATGCGCATCCAAGCACGGCGGCGATCATCGCCGCCGCAACGAACCGCGGGCCGGCGACATCACCTTGGGCGCTGGAGCGAAGCAGCAACCGCGCCGCCGCCCCGCCGGCGAAGAAATAGCCGGCGCAGACCAGCGCAGGGGATTCGACGCCGATCAGCATCGCCCCGACACTGGTGACGATCGCCCCGCCGATCAGCCAGGCCGAGGTGCCAAACATCCTGACCAGCAGGAAAAACAGCGCATAGACGAATGCTTCGGCGGAAACCGACCAGATCGGCCCGTTGAAGCTGAACGTCGCAGGTGCTCCCCAATGGGTCGCCATGCCCAGGTTGAGCAGGAAATTGGGCAGATTATTGTCCTTGTAGACGAATGAGTGGCCCACCAGTGCCCAATGCACCGGCTGAAGCGCCGCTACCAGCAGCAGGGTGACGAGATGCAAAGGATAAAGACGCGAAAAGCGCAGCCAGAAAAAGCGCGACCCGCTGACCAGCCGTCCGGCGATCGCAGCGCCATATTTCCAGAAGAAGATGAAGCCGCTGATCCCCCAGAACAATTGGACGCCGAACTGGCCATATTCGTAAAACAGACTCAGCGCGCCATAAAGCGGCTCGTCCGCGCGTACCAAAAGCGGCGACCCAGCGACCTGGTAGAAATGCTGATAATGCCAAACCAGCACCGCCAGCGCGCAGGCGAAGCGCACGAGCTCTAGACCGAGCATCTTGCCCGGCGCCCTCTTGCTCGTGCCGCTTGTCTTGTCGCTCATGCCGTCGCCCTCTATGCGCCGCTCCAGCTTGTCGCCGATAAGGGTTAGAAAAAGATGATCGACCGCAGCGCGCTCCGCAGTGCCTATCGGCCCGAGGAAAACTGCCTCGTCGCCGAGCGGCTCGGCGAGGCGCGGCTGGACCCGGCGCGGCAGGGTGAAGCGCAGTCGATCGCTCGCACGCTGGTCAAGGCAGTGCGCGGCCACAAGGCTGCCGGGCTGGACGCCTTCCTTCAGGCCTATGACCTCGGCTCGGACGAAGGGGTGGCGTTGATGTGCCTCGCCGAAGCGCTGCTGCGCGTGCCTGACGCGGCGACCGCCGACGACCTTATTGCCGACAAGCTGACAGGCCCCGATTGGGCGGAGAAGTTGGGCTCAAGCCGATCGACTTTCGTCAATGCCGCGACTTTATCTTTGCTGCTGACTGGCAAGGTACTCGAAGATGCCAATGATCTGACCGAGGGGTGGCGCGCCGCGCTCGGCCGCGCTGTCGGCCGCCTTGGCGAACCGGTCATCCGCACGGCCGTCGCGCAAGGTATGAAGATCCTTGGCCGCCAGTTCGTGTTTGGCCGGACTATCGACGAGGCGCTGCATCGGGCGGCACCAGAGCAGGGCAGGGGCTGGAGCCACAGCTTCGACATGCTCGGCGAAGCGGCCAAGACGCACGATGACGCCGCCCGCTACGCTTGTGCCTATGGCGATGCGCTTGATGCCATCGCGGCCTGCGCCAAAGGTGGGTTCAAGGTCGCGCCGGGGATTTCGATAAAGTTGTCGGCGCTTCACCCCCGCTACGAATGGAGTCACGCCGAGGAGGCCACGGCGGCGCTGCTCCCGGTGCTGCGCGAGCTTGCCGCAAAGGCCGCCGCCGCCGACGTCCATTTCACCATCGACGCCGAGGAAGCCGACCGGCTTGAACTGTCGCTAGACATCATCGAGGCGCTCGCCGCCGACGACAGTCTGTTCAAAAACGGCTGGGGCGGGTTCGGCATGGCAATCCAGGCCTATTCGAAGCGCGCCGTGCCGCTAAGCGAATGGGTCGTCGCCTTGGCCCGCAAGTACCGCCGCAGGCTCATGGTGCGTTTGGTCAAGGGAGCCTATTGGGACAGCGAGATCAAGGTCGCGCAGGTCGCCGGCCTGTCCGACTACCCCGTCTTCACGCGCAAGGTCGCGACCGACGTCAGCTACCTTGCCTGCGCCAAGGCGTTGCTCGCCGCGCCGGACTGCATTTACCCCGCCTTCGCGACCCACAACGCCAACACCATCGGCGCGGTGAAAGCGCTGGCGGGGCAGGCGCCGTTCGAATTCCAGCGACTTCACGGCATGGGCGAGGGGATCTACGATGAGTTGGCCAAGCTCGAAGCGGGGATCGGCGACCCAGTCACCCCGGTGCGCATCTATGCACCCGTCGGCAGCCACAAGGAACTGCTCGCCTATCTCGTCCGCCGGCTGCTCGAGAACGGTGCCAACTCGAGCTTCGTCAACCGCATTGCCGACGACGACATTCCGCTCGAGGCGCTGGTCCGCGACCCCGTCGCCGAGCTGGAAGCGATTGAGCCGAAGCGCAACCCAGCGATCCCGTTGCCCGACGCGATCTTCGGCAAAAGCCGCCGCAACAGTGCCGGGACCGACCTCAGCGACCCGTTGGTGCGCGAGCCGCTGGTCAAGCGCCTCGAGGCCCTCTCGAAAAAGCGCTGGACTGCTTCGCCAAGCGGGGGCGGGACGGGCCAGACCTGCGCCATCGTCTCGCCGTTCGACACTTCGCTCAAGGTCGGTGACGTCACTTATGCCAGCGACGCCGATATCGACCGTATCGTCCGCGCCGCCGCCGCCGCTCAGCCCGGCTGGGACGCGCTTGGCGGCGAGGTCCGCGCCGCCCGGCTAGAGGCCGCCGCCGATCTGTTTGAAATCCACCGCGGCGAACTGTTCTCGTTGTGCATCCGTGAGGCTGGCAAAACCCTCCCCGACGCGGTGCTCGAAGTGAGGGAAGCGGTCGATTTCCTGCGCTTTTACGCCTCCGAAGCACGGCGGCAGTTTACGCAACTCCTATTGCTACCCGGGCCGACCGGCGAACTCAACCAGCTCCGCCTTCACGGCCGCGGCGTGTTCGCCTGCATATCCCCGTGGAATTTCCCGCTGGCGATCTTCATTGGCCCGGTCGCCGCTGCACTCGCCGCCGGCAATGCCGCGATCGCCAAGCCGGCCGAACAGACCCCGCTGATCGGCGCGCTGGCGATCGAGTTGATGCATCAAGCTGGCATCCCGGTCGAAGTGGTCCAGCTCGCGCCCGGCAACGGCCGCACCGGGGCCGCGCTTACCGCCCATTCGCACATTGCCGGGGTTGCCTTCACCGGCTCGACCGACTCCGCGCGCGCCATCAATCGCGGTCTCGCCGAGCGCGACGGCCCAATCGTGCCCTTGATTGCCGAGACTGGAGGCCAGAACGCGATGATCGTAGATTCATCGGCACTGCCCGAACAGGTTACCCGCGACGTCGTGGCCTCGGCGTTCCAAAGCGCGGGTCAGCGTTGCTCGGCGCTGCGCGTATTGTTCGTCCAGGACGATGTTGCCGACGGGATGCTGGCGATGATTGGCGGGGCGATGGCAGCGCTCAGCGTCGGCGATCCGACCTTTCTCGCCACGGATGTAGGCCCCGTTATCGACGACGATGCGAAAGCGGCACTCGACGCCCATCTCGTCGACCTCGCCAAAAACGCGAAGCTGGTCGCTCGGCTCGATCTTCCTGCCGCGGCCGAGAATGGTCATTACGTCGCCCCCGCGATTTATGAAATTCCCTCGCTAAGCTACTTGGATCGCGAACATTTTGGCCCCGTCCTCCACGTCATCCGCTGGCCGTCCGGCGCGCTCGACAAGGTCATCGCCCAGATCAACGCCTCCGGCTACGGCCTGACGCTCGGCCTGCAGAGCCGGATCGACACGACCCGCGCTTTCGTCGAGGCCCATGCCCGGGTCGGCAACCTCTACGTCAACCGCAATCAGATCGGCGCGGTGGTCGAAAGCCAGCCATTTGGCGGGGAAGGGCTGTCGGGGACCGGACCCAAGGCCGGCGGCCCGCACTATGTCGCCCGCTTCGCCACCGAGCGCGTGACCTGTATCGACACGACCGCGGCGGGGGGCAACGCATCGCTAATGGCGGCGATGGACGGCTAGCTTGCGCGCTTCCACAGGTCCGGGCCCTCATGGCGCGGGGGCATGATCAGCGCGCTGGCAAAGTTCCTTATCTGGTTGCGCAGCGCATTGTCGGGGACGTTGAGCAACAGGAAGCGAACCATGTCGGGGAAGCTGTCAAACTGGCCCAGCTCCGGCTCGCGCCGGAAGGCCATCGACCAGCCCTCGAAACTGCGCCGAATGACCGTCCGCTCGAGCAACGTAGTTACAGCAAGATGGCGTTGGTCGGCACGGATGATGGCATAGAGCCGCTCGGCCGCGCCGCGCGGTCCTTCGATCACTTGCATGTAGCGGTTGCCACCGGCGACGAGCAGCCCGGTGACATCGTCACGATTGTTGTTGACCCTTGAGGCGATGAGGATGTCGTTGACGGTCTGGGCGTCCTGCGGCGTCGCCGCCGTGCTGAAATACGCAATTTGAAACATGGGGTTAGACCTCCAAGGGGGAATCGAACCCTTGGGCCATGGCGCCTTGCGAGGCTCTTGCGCTTTCACCCGATATGGAGATGTGGCGTGTCTTGCT
>JBDSMA010000266.1:0-6183 GCA_039916085.1 Sphingomicrobium sp. | reverse complement strand
CTGGTCGGCCCGCTCCAGGCCGCGACCATCGAGGTTCTGGCTGACGAAGTCCCAATTCACGAGCTGTTCGAGCACCGACTTGACGAACTTGGGCCGCTCGTTCCGAAAATCGATGTAATAGGCATGTTCCCAAACATCGAGCGCGAGCAGCGGCACGAGACCGTTGGCAGCAGGCGTATCGGCGTCATGGAGCGAAGTGACCTTCAGCTTACCGTTATCAAGCACCAGCCAGCCCCAGCCGCTGCCGAAATGGGCGCTTGATTCGGCCCCGAGCTTTTCAAGCAGTGCCTCGGTAGAGCCGAAATCCCGGTCGATCATCGCCTGTAGGTCGGCCCCTGGATGGGTCGAGCCGGCGGACGCGAGGCATTGCCAGAAGAAGCTGTGGTTCCAGATTTGCGCGGCGTTGTTGAACAACGGCTTGTCCCCGCGGTCTTTGGCCTTGGCGATGACGTCAAGCAGCGAGGCGCCCGCCAGGCCCTTCTCGGCGACCATGGCATTGGTCTTGTCGACATAAGCCTTGTGATGCTTGCCGTGGTGGAAATCGAGCGTTTCGGCTGACATGTACGGCGCCAAGGCGTCCCTGGCGAAGGGCAGGTCGGGGAGGATGAAGGCCATGGCGGTTCCTTTGTCGGACGGGGGGCGTAAATATGACAACCGCCGACGAGGAGGTCCGGCTCCTCGCTTCACCGCAAACACTTGCCCGCCCCCCTCCCCGCGCGTAACTCTGGCGGAGAACCGGCGGGCGCGACGGCCGCCGTCAGTTACAGGGGAAATATATGGGCAAGCTGCTTGAAAATCTGAACATCACTTTGCTGATCGGGCTGGCCGCCGCGATCGGGCTGATGATGGGCTTTCACGCCAACACGCTGACCGCGGTGGTGCTGGTCACCTGGCTTCACGTATTCTTCGGGATCGTGTGGATCGGGCTGCTTTATTATTTCAACTTCGTGCAAATTCCGACGATGCCGGCCATCCCCGCCGAGCTGAAACCCGGGGTGAGCAAATATATCGCCCCCAAGGCGCTGTTTTATTTCCGCTGGGGCGCCGCGCTGACCGTGCTGAGCGGACTGACGGTCGCCTGGCTTAGCGGTTATGTCGAAGAAGCGCTGACGCTGCGCCCGGGCTTTCAGCTGATCGGCATCGGCATGTGGCTGGCGCTGATCATGGCGTTCAACGTGTGGTTCATCATCTGGCCAAATCAGAAAAAGGTGCTTGGCCTGGTCGAAGCGGACGACGCGGCCAAGGCCAAGGCGGCGCGCATGGCGATGCTGACCAGCCGGATCAACACCTTGCTGTCGATTCCGATGCTCTACGCGATGTCGACGTTCAGCCCGTTGGGCAGCTAACGACAGGGGCGGCGGCCATAACGGCCTCCGCCCCCCTCTCTCTCGTTCGCGGCAACCCCGGAACCGTTAGTTCTTGCGTACCTGGTAGCGGGCCAACTGCGCGGACGGATCCTGCCATTGCGGCTCGATCCGACGGGCGCTCTGGAGGTCGTTATAGGCGGCGCGAAGATTGCCCGTGTCTTCATTGGCAAGGCCGCGCACATAATAAGCGACCGCTGGCCGGTTGGTATGCAGCGCCAATGCCCGGTCAGCATAGCGCAGCGCCGAGGCGCTGTCGCCAATGCGGAAATCGTTGACGCCCTTGTTGAGCCACGCTTCAGCCAGATTGGGATCGATTTCCAACGCGGCATCGAAGTCGAGATTGGCGTTGACCGGCTGCTTCGCGAGCATACGGATGATCCCGCGATTGACCAGTGTCCCGGCGCGCTCATCGCTCGTCATGTTGAACGTATCGAGCGCGACGGTGCAGGTGTCGATGGCGGCGGGACTGCGTTCTTTCCCCTGCGCCAACTGGAAGCACCGCTCCATTGCGGCCCGGCCGAACACCAGCGATTCGCGGGTACTCGCGGCGGACGGAGCGGCGGTAACGACGGCCATTACGGCCAAGACAGACAAGGTCTTCATGAACACCTCCTCTTAACAGCCATTTACATACACCTTTGCAAACCGAGTCGCACGAAGAATCATTACGCCGCCGTGGATGCGCTTTCCTGGTCAAGCAGCTTGTGGCGCTTGAGCGCATGACGCAGCTGGTCGTAGCTGAGACCGAGCGCGGTTGCGGTGGCGCGCTGGTTGAAGCGGTTCCTGGCCAACGCATCCTCGAGCAGCAGCCGCTCATAGCCGGTGACCGCTCCGCGCAGATCGTCTGTGGAGGTTGGGAGGCCCGCCGCAAGCGCGGGCCGCGCGGCGGGACCAACATGGTCGGGATCGGCAACTGCCGCCGGGGCCTCGCTCCCCTCTTCCAGCACCCATGGCGAGCGGAACGGGTCGAACTGGATTTCCTCGATCGCCCGCTCGGGGTCCTCATGGCGATAGACCGCGCGCTCGACGACGTTGCGCAGCTCGCGGACGTTGCCGGGCCAGGCGTAGGTCTCGAGACGCTCCTGCGCGGCGCGGGTAAAACCGGGCCAGTTGGGCCAATCAAGTTCGACCGCCATGCGCCGCCCGAAATGCTCGCCCAATAGCGAAATATCGCCTTCGCGGGCGCGCAGCGGCGGCAGCGTGACAACCTCGAAACTCAGCCGGTCAAGCAGGTCGGCGCGGAACCGCCCCTGATCGACCAGGCGCGGCAGATGCTCGTTGGTCGCGGCGACGATTCGAACATCGACCTGAATCGGTTTCGAGGCACCGATGCGGGTGATTTCGCCATATTCGACCGCCCGCAGCAGCCGGTCCTGGGCCGGCGATGACAGCGTCGCCAGCTCGTCGAGGAACAGGGTGCCGCCGTCGGCTTCCTCGAACCGGCCGTGGCGGGTCTTGACCGCGCCCGTGAAACTGCCCGCCTCATGGCCGAACAGCTCGGCTTCGATCAGGTTTTCGGGCAGCGCGGCGCAATTCATCGTTACCAGCGGCCCCGACCAGCGCGACGACAGATGGTGGAGCCGCTCGGCGATCAGCTCCTTGCCGGTGCCACGCTCGCCGATCACGAGGACGGGCCGATTGAGCGGCGCGGCGCGGCTCGCCCGCTCGACCGCGTCGAGAAAGGCCAGGCTTTGACCGACGAACTGGTTGGCGCGTTCCATATCTTCCTCTAATCTGGCCCAAGACTTGGTGGCAAATCCCACCATCTGGCAAGATATTTCCGACCGCCGTTGGTCGAAATTCAGCGGTTTTTCGAGGAAAGTGGCGATAACGGTTAATTGGCACCGGCCTTGCAAGGCTCATAGCAACACGGCCTGTGACACTGGAGTGGCTTGATGAGCATTTTTTCCCGTACGCGGGATATTTTCGCAGCCAATATGACCGAGCTGCTCGATCGTGCCGAAGACCCGGCGCGGATGATCCGCATGATCATCCTCGAGATGGAGGAAACGTTGGTCGAAGTGCGCGCCTCCGCCGCGCGCTCGATCGCTGACGCCAAGGAAATGCGCCGGGCCTTGAACCGGCTCGACGAAATCCAGGCGAGCTGGACCGAGAAGGCCGAACTCGCGCTGTCCAAGGACCGCGAGGACCTGGCCAAGGCCGCCTTGCTCGAGCGGCAAAAGGCGGCCGACATGTCCGAGGGGTTGCGCAGCGAGATTTCCGTCATCGAGGATACGCTGAAAAGCTATGAGACCGACATCGCCAAGCTGCAGGGCAAGCTGCGTGAAGCGCGCGCGCGGCAGAACGCCATCGCCACTCGGATCGAAAGCGCGGTGACCCGGGCCAAGGCACGCGAACTGCTCCATGGCGGGCGCACCGAGGACGCCTTCTCCCGCTTCGACATCCTTGAGCGCCGCGCCGATCTGGCCGAAGGCCGCGCCGATGCGCTGGGCATGACCGGGCCGAAGAGCCTTGAAGAAGAAATTTTCGACTTGCGGTCGTCCGACAAGGTCGATGCCGAGCTCGAAGCGATGAAGGCCGCGCTGAAGGCCAAGGGGGAATGATGGAAGAAGATATTTTGGGCATCATGATGGGCGGCCTGGCCGTCGTCACTTTGTTCATCGGCCTGCCCTGGCTGGTGTTTCATTATATGACCAAGTGGAAGACCGCTGCGCGGTTGACCGGGTCAGACGAGAAATTGCTCGACGAGTTGCACGACGCCGCGCGGCGGCTCGACGACCGGCTGTGCTCGATCGAGCGGATCATGACCGCCGAGAACCCCGAATGGCGCCGCAGCTGCCTGCCCGAGGACCAGGTGATCCGCGAACGGCTGCTCACCAGCCGGGAAGACGCGCGATGAGCCAGCCGCCCAGCCGCACCCGGTTTTACCTCGACAAGCGCCAGGGGAAAGTGATGGGCGTCT
Organism: Sphingomicrobium sp.; assembly: GCA_039916085.1. Classification (GTDB taxonomy): domain Bacteria; phylum Pseudomonadota; class Alphaproteobacteria; order Sphingomonadales; family Sphingomonadaceae; genus Sphingomicrobium. The sequence goes on along the minus strand of JBDSMA010000266.1, from coordinate 1,893 downwards.
GTTCGGGCATCGCCAACTATACCGGCCTCGACGTGACCCTGGTGCGGATCATGATGGCCAGCGCGATGTTCATGAGCGGCTTTTCGATCCTGCCGATCTATTTCATCGCCGGCTGGATCGCCGACGACCAACCGCGCGAGATGGCCCAGGACTCGCAGGAGGATCGCCGATTCTGGCAGGGCGTCCGCGCTTCCCCGACACAGAGCGCACGGGACATCCGTTCGCGACTGCGGGAAATCGATCGCCGGCTTGGCGACATCGAACATTATGTGACGACGGAAAACCGCAGCCTGGCGCGCGAAATAGAACAGTTGCGCTAGGCTTGAGGCAGGCAAGAAAGGACGCCCGATGAATTTTGGGGGACCCAATTTCGTCATTGCGATCATGCTCATTTCGACGATCGGCTGGATCGTCACCACCGCCATCCGCGCCCGCCACGGTTATCCCGTGGAAGGCGAGTGGGGCGGAAGAGTGGATCGCCACGATCCGGCACGGGACGAGGCGACCCAGGCGCTTGCTTCGGAAAATGAGCAATTGCGGACCACCGTCGGTAAGCTTGAGGATCGGCTCAAGGTGCTTGAGCGCATCGCCACCGATCCGTCGCGCCAAATCGCCGACGAAATCGACCAGCTTAGATAGGGAATTAAACATGGATGGCCCTGCAAACGTCATGCTTGCGCTGATCATCATCGGCTTGCCGGTATTGATGATGACCTATGTCCTGTCGCGCTGGTTCAAGCTGAAGGAAAAGCGACTGGAAGTTGACGCCCGGATGGCGGTGGAGAAGGCGGCGCAATATGTCTCCCATTCCAAGGAGATCGAGCAGCGACTGGCGGTGCTCGAACGGATCGTGACCGACCAGCCGCACGCGCTGGCGCGCGAGATCGACTCGCTGTCGATCGCCAAACCGGCACCCGAGAAGGACCTCGCCTGATGCTGCAGGATTTGGTGCAGATATTCGCGATCTTCTGCGTCCTGTTTCTGCCCGTGATGCTGATCTTCGGGCGGCCATTCATCCGCCAGTGGTTCGAACTCAAGCACAAGCGGCTTGAGGTCGAGAGCAGGCTGGCGGCGGAGAAAGCGGCGCAATATGCTACCGCCAACACCCAGCTGGAGGCGCGAGTCCGCGTGCTTGAACAAATTGTCACCGACCGCGGCGTCGAAACCGCCAGCCAGATCGAGGCGCTGCGGGCGCCACGCCTCACCGGGGGAGACCCATTGAAATGAATCCGTTCGAATTCGTCCTGGCGATCATCGTCATCACCACAATTGGCGGCATCATCCGTTCAAAGCAGGCAGCCAAATACGGCCGGCGCGACCACGGCGGGCGCTGGGGGCTAAGCGGCCTGCCGTTGATGGGTCGTCGCAACGGGACCGACGACGACTATATGCCGGAGGAAAACGGCGAAACCCGCCGGCTGCGCGATGAAGTGCAGTCGCTCAAGCAACGCATCCAGACGCTTGAGCGGATCGCCGTCGACAAGGAAAATTCGCTGGCGCGCGAAATCGACGACCTGCGCAAGCCCTGATGGCAAGGCCGGCCCGTCGCTGCTAGTCGCGATGGCGATGACCGCCCTTCCCGCTTTGTCCGACATCGCCGACGACTATGCCTTCCTCGACAGCGAGGATCGCTACCGTCTGCTGATCGAGCTTGGCCGCAAGCTGGCGCCGATGCCCGACGCGCTCAAGACCGATGCGACCAGGGTCCGTGGCTGTTCGGCCTCCGTCTGGGTTTACCCGACTCAATCCGAAGACGGGCGCCTGACCTTCCTTGCCGACAGCAATGCGGCAATCACCAAGGGAGTCGTGGCCCTGGTGCTGGCGACAATCCAGGGCCGACCGGCGGCCGAGGTCGCGGCGGCCGACATTGCCGCCGCGCTGGCGCCGTTCGAC
>JBDSMA010000265.1:0-4003 GCA_039916085.1 Sphingomicrobium sp. | reverse complement strand
GGCCGAGCGGTCGGTCGCCTGTTCAGCCAGTTCGGCCTCCTCCGCGGCGCGGCGCGCGAAGTAGATGCGGTCCTGCGTGCTCATGGCCGCCCTCCCTGCGAACGAACTCGATTTCCATAGCATAAGCGGACTGGAATGTCGCGCATCCGGATGTGTAGATCCGCACAACGCAAAAAAGGGCGCCCCGGGGGGCGCCCTTCCTTGTCGGTTTGCCCGCGAGCGTCCGGCGGGGCCGGATGCTCGCAGCCGTTCCTTAGCCGCGCTCGCCGGGAGCGGGGGCCGGAGGCGGCGGGGGCGGCGGCGGCGGCGGGCACATGTCCGTCGCCAGGATGACCGAGCCATCGGCGCAAGTCTGGGTCGCCGGAGGCGGCGCAGGCGGCGGCGGCGGCGGCGCAACATAGACCGGCGGAACCACGACCACGGGGTGGAAGAAGCGGTAGCCGAGGGTCATTGCAACGCGAATCCGCGACACGTCATGGTTGTAATCGGTGTAGGCCGCCTCGGCGCCGACATAAGCGTTGCCGAACAGCTGGGTCTGCGCACCGGCGCCAACGCGCCAGCCACGAAGATTGCGATGACGGTTATAGTTGGAGAAGTCGTTTACGAACAGATTAGCTTTCGCGCTGGGGTTGACGTTAGCGAACGGGATCGCCGCACCGGTGTCCGTATCGGTGAAAAAAGTGGTCTCCCGATAGCTCAGCCGGCTGTAACCCGCCTTGAGGTAGGCATTGGCCACGTCCGTCAGCGCAAAGCTGAGGCGTCCGCCGATATAAGCGTCGAGGCCCGGCTTGGCGCGGTAATGAACGTCGGCCATGCAGCCGTCACCACAATAATCGATGGCGTTGACATAGTCTTTGCGCAGACGGGCGCTCGAACCCGAAGCCTCAATATCAAGGCCGGCCGAAATCGTCGGCGTGAAGGCGAAGTCCCAGCCAGCGCCAATGCCATAGAGATAGCCGCCGTCTTCCAGGTGAGTCACCTGGCCGATGCCGGGAATGCGGCCGCGCAGAATGTCGAGTCCGCCAACAAGTTCGACCCGCGGGCCCTGGGGCGCATCGGCCAGCGCCGGTGTCGCAGCGAACGCTCCAGCCACTACCGCGGCGCTGATAAGATATTTTTTCACGAAAACTCCCCTTTTAGGATCGGCGAATTGATGACGGTTTCCTATCGCCTCTTGCGACGGGCGCCAAGCAAAGACGAGGAAATTGGCCAAACGAAGGGTCAATTAGGGCATTTTTCACGCAGAGCGTTGTTGAACTGCAACATTATTGTCGCCTTTCGGCCCTCGATCGTGGCCCGTTCAGCGACGGCCGAAAAGCTTTTCGATGTCGGCGTGGGCAAGCTTGACCCAGGTCGGGCGTCCGTGATTGCACTGCCCGGAGTGAGGCGTGACCTCCATTTCGCGCAGCAGCGCATTCATTTCCGCCACCGACAGCACTCGCCCCGCCCGGACCGAACCGTGGCACGCCATGGTCGCGGCGACATGGTCAAGGCGATCGCGCAAGACGAGCGAGGTGCCAAGCTCGGCCAGTTCGGCGGCGAGATCGGCGAGCAATCCGGGCACATCGGCCTTGCCGAGCGGCGCGGGCGTGGCGCGAACCAGCATCGCCGCCGGCCCGAACCGCTCAATGTCGAGGCCAAGGGTCGCCAGCTCCGCCGCCGCGGCTTCGAGCCGGTCGCAATCGGGTTCGTCCATCTCGACCACGTCGGGCATCAGCAGCGCCTGGCGCGCGACCCCGCCGCCGGCCGAAGCGCGCCGCATCCGCTCAAGCACCAGCCGCTCGTGCGCGGCATGTTGATCGACGATCACCAGCCCGTCCTCGGCTTCGGCGACAATGTAGGTCGCCGCCACCTGCCCGCGCGCGACGCCCAGCGGATAGGCCGGAACCGGCGCGGTGGCCGGCTCGGCGCGCGCGTGGGGAGCAAAATCTGCATGGCTGTCGAGGACGCCGCCAAGCCCCTCCCGCTCGCGGGTGGGGTTGGGGAGGGCACGTTCCCGAAGAAGCAGCTGATCTTCAACTGACAGGCCCTCCCCCGGCCCCTCCCACAGGCGGGAGGGGAGAGAGCTCGTCCACTGCACCGCCGAAGCGAATTGCTCGCGCGCGGCGCTGCGGTGGCCGGCCTCTTCGAGCGCGGCGCGCAGGCCGCCAACGATCAGCCCGCGCACCGCGGCGGGATCGCGGAAACGCACTTCGGTCTTGGCCGGATGAACGTTGATGTCGACCTCTCCGCCCGGCACCTCGACGAACAGCGCGGCGACGGGATGGCGGTCGCGGGCGAGCAAGTCGCGATAAGCGGCGCGCAACGATCCCACCAGCAGCCGGTCCTTTACCGGACGCGAATTGACGAACAGAAATTGCTGATCCGCCATGCCGCGATTGAAGGTGGGCAGGCTGATCACGCCGGTCAGGCGCAGCCCGTCGCGGACGCAGTCGATGCCCAGCCCGTGACGATCCAGCTCATGGCTGAGCAGCGCCCCGACGCGTGCCGGGGCATCCGACGGCTGCACCGATAGCGTGCGCCGGCCGTCATGATCGAGCGTGAAGGCGACGTCTGGCCTGGCCATGGCGAGGCGCTTCACCGCATCGAGGCAGGCGGCATATTCGGCGCGCGGGGTGCGCAGGAACTTGCGCCGGGCGGGTACCTTGTCAAACAGGCCTTCGATCCGCACCCGCGTACCAGGCGGCAGCGCCGCCGGCCCCTCCCCCGCCGCGACCCCATGATCGACGGTCAGCCGCCACCCGTCGCCCCCGGCGACGCGGCTGTCGAGGGTCAGGCGGGCGACGCTGGCGATCGACGGCAGCGCCTCGCCGCGAAAGCCGAAGCTGGTGACCGAGTCGATGCGGTCGTCGGGCAGCTTGGACGTGGCGTGCCGTTCCAGCGCCAGATGCATGTCGTCCGGGCTCATGCCGCTGCCGTCGTCGCTCACCTCGACCAGCTCGAGTCCGCCGGCGGCGAGGCGAATGGCGATGGTCGACGCACCGGCGTCGAGCGCATTTTCCACTACTTCCTTGAGGGCGCTGGCCGGCCGCTCGACCACCTCCCCGGCGGCGATGCGATTGATGAGCTCGGAAGGAAGCCTTCTTATTGACATGTTAACGGTCCTAGCCCAATCCGAGGCGTCCCGCGAAGCGCTGAATTTAATCAATGATTCATGTAGTTTTCACAAGGACTTGAATAAGGAATTGTGAATCGGGCTGGCCGGGTGGCGGCCCTGATCCCACCAAGTAGCGAGAGACGGGGAAAGCATGTTCTGGGCACGCTGGTTCAAATGGATGTCGCACGACATGGCGATCGATCTGGGGACGGCCAACACCCTGGTCTACGTCCGCGGCCGCGGCATCGTCCTCAACGAGCCGTCGGTGGTGGCGATTGAAACCATCAACGGGGTAAAAAAGGTCAAGGCGGTCGGCAACGACGCCAAGCTCATGATGGGCAAGACACCCGACCAGATCGAGGCCATCCGCCCGTTGCGCGATGGGGTCATCGCCGACATCGACGTCGCTGAGCAGATGATCAAGCATTTCATCCACAAGGTTCATGGCGGCAAGATGCGCGCCTGGCGCTTCCCGGAAATCGTGATTTGCGTGCCTTCAGGCTCGACCAGCGTCGAGCGGCGCGCGATTCGCGACGCGGCGTCGAACGCCGGCGCCTCGGCGGTCTATCTGATCGAGGAACCGATGGCCGCCGCTATCGGCGCCAACATGCCGGTGACCGAACCGATCGGGTCGATGGTCGTCGATATCGGCGGCGGCACGACCGAAGTCGCGGTGCTGTCCTTGCGCGGCCTCGCCTACACCACCTCGGTCCGGGTCGGCGGCGACAAGATGGATGAGGCGATTTCCTCTTACGTCCGGCGCAACCACAATTTGCTGATCGGCGAAGCCACGGCGGAGCGGATCAAGAAGGAAGTCGGCATCGCCAAGCCGCCGGTCGACGGCATCGGCAAGACGGTTCACATCAAGGGCCGCGACCTGGTCAACGGGGTGCCCAAGGAAATCAC
>JBDSMA010000264.1:0-2621 GCA_039916085.1 Sphingomicrobium sp. | reverse complement strand
TCGCCGAGGGCGCCGACATGGTGATGGTCAAGCCCGGCCTCGCCTATCTCGACGTTGTCGCCCGGGTGGTCGACCGGTTCGGCGTGCCGACCTTCGCTTATGCGGTGTCGGGCGAATATGCGATGATTGAAGCCGCCGCGGCATCCGGCGCCGGCGAGCGCGACGCGCTCATCCTCGAAACGCTGCTGGCGTTCAAGCGGGCCGGCGCGCGCGGCGTGCTGACCTACCACGCGCTCGACGCCGCCCGCCTCCTTCATGGCTAGGACGCCATAATGTCTAAAATAGTCGTCGAGACGGGCCGGCTGCGTCTGCGCGAATGGGCCGCGGCCGACCGCGAGCCTTTCTACGCCGTGATGAACACTCCGGCGGTGATGCGCTATCTCGGCGGCTTGCAGACCCCGGAACAGTGGGCCGGCGTGTTTGACCGGCTGGTCGGCTATCAGCGCGACCTTGGCTACAGCTTCTGGCTGGTCGAGCGGCGCGCCGATGACGAGCTTCTCGGCTGGTGCGGGCTGAAGCGGATCAACTATCCCGGCGTGCCGAACCCGGGAGACATGGAGATCGGCTGGCGCTATCGCGAAGCGGCTTGGGGGCAAGGCATCGCCAAGGAAGCCGCCATCGCCACCCTCGACCTCGCCTTCGCCCGCTTTGCCGCGCCATTCGTCATCGCCGTGACGTTCGCCGCCAACGCCGCCAGCTGGGGGCTGATGGAACGGCTCGGCATGACCTACCGGCCCGAGCTCGATTTCGACGACCCGCGCTATGCTGCCCTCGGTGTATCGAAACAGTGGCGGATCGACGCCGCCGACTGGCCGGCGGCGCGCGCCGCCGCGCTCGCCTAGAATCGGTTCAGCTTCGCTGGCCGGTGCCGTCTCGACCAATATAGAGCCTAGCGCGCCAGCATCGCCGCGATCGCGCTCACGCTCTCTGCCTGACGCCGGTCGATCGCAGCGACCTCCTCGGCCGCGGCGGCGATTGCCAGCCGGTCGCCAACCGATAGCCCGCCGCGGTTCGCCAGCGCCACCGCGCCAAGCCCGTCGATGTCGGCCAACGCCTTGGCCACCGGCGCGCGCGCCTTGATGGCGGCGGACAATTTCACCTGCGCGTCGATCCAGCTTTCGCTCTGCGCCGGTCCGGCCCCGGTGGCGGCATTGCGCGCGGTGGCGGACAGCGTGTCGAAGCTCCCCGTGGATGCCGCGGCGTCGCCGGTCAGCCGCGCCAGCTGGGCGGTCAGCGCGGCGCTGGCCGGCCTGGCAACTTCGTCCGCCGGGATCGGATTGCGCGGGTCGATCGCCTCGGCCGCGCGCGGCGCCAGCCGGCCGGCCGTCGCCTGGCCGCCGGCGCATCCGCCGGGCAGGACGGCCAAAGCGATGAGCGAAGGGATCAAGAAGCGGGCGCGCATGAGGCGGGTTTAAGCGGGCGGCCCGACCGACGCAACGCCCCGCGAACGGCCTGTCCAGCGGCGCCTTCCTAATTGGCGCGCGGGGGTTGCGCCCCTTTGTCCGTCACCCTATTGGCACCCCGGCACGCGCCCGTAGCTCAGCTGGATAGAGCATCAGACTACGAATCTGAGGGTCGGACGTTCGAATCGTTCCGGGCGCGCCATTTTTCATTTCCGCTCCCGCTCCGCGACTGGTCCCACACAGCAAAAGGCCCGGAACCTGAGGGGCCGGGCCAGCTTCTGAATTGGGGTGGTGGGATTTAAGCCTGGAGCGCGACCGGCCCCGCATAGCCGACTGGTCCCGCGTGAACCGCGCGTTCGGCGAATTCCTCGGCCAGTTTGCCATGCCATTCGCGCGCCTGGGGGGTCATTGCGCGATGCGCGGCGGTCCGCTCTTCCGCGGCGCGGCGAAGATAAAAACGTTGGTTCGACTCCATTGTCGATGCTCCCCCACGATCGATCCGGCGAGCCAACCTTGCGCGCCAAATATGAAACGTTGGTTAAAGCTTGGGAGCGCCCCCCGGCGTCCAGGCAAGAGCAAAGTTGCCAAAGCCGCGCGCAACAAGCGAATCGCTTCGTCGCCGAAATGAAACAGCTCATCGTGAATCCGTTAGCATTGACCGTGGGAATAATAGTTTGAAATGATTTGGTCTGATGATAATTTGCGCCATGACCATCATCCGGTTCGCCATCGCCGCCGCGTTGCTGATGTCGCCCGTCGCCGCTCTCGCCGGCGCCAGCGGCTTTTCAATCGTCAATCAGTCGGGTTCGCCGCTGTCGGGATTGTCGCTCCGCCGCACCGGCTCCAGCGACTGGCATCCGCTCGGCGCGGGCCTGTCGCCCGGCGCCTCGAGCAAATACTCCTTCACCGATCCCGATTGCGCGTTCGACATCAAGGCGACGCTCGCCGGCAGCGGCGAGGCGGTGTGGCGCGGCGTCAATTTGTGCGAAGTAGCTAGCGTGACCCTGCAGCGCGATGCAACGGGCGCGACCTGGGTCGATTACGACTGAACGCCCGGCGGCGCGTGCGCGCCATCACGGGCACCGTCCGCGGCGTGGCCGTTTCGGCCAGCGCCAATTGCTCGGCCTTGACCGCATCGAGCAGCTTGGCCCCCGCGACAAACACCACGCCGGTGCAGGCGACGGCCAGCAGCATCCCCGGCCAGCCCGGCATCATCTG
>JBDSMA010000263.1:0-1547 GCA_039916085.1 Sphingomicrobium sp. | reverse complement strand
CCCAGGACGGCGCGACAGCGGCGTAAGTTCGCTTCGCGCCTGGACCCCGGCCTTCGCCGGGGAACAAGGAGGAACAATGCAAATTAGTGGAACAGCAGCGGTCGTCACCGGCGGCGCTTCGGGGCTGGGCGAGGCGACCGCGCGGGCGCTCGCCGCCAAGGGCGCCAAGGTCGCGGTGTTCGATCGCGATGCCGACAAGGGCGAGAAGGTCGCGGCGGAGATTGGCGGCATCTTCTGCGAGGTCGACGTGACCAGCGACGAGAAGGTCGCGGCGGCCTTCGACAAGGCCCGCGCCGCGCACGGGCAGGAGCGGATCCTGGTCAATTGCGCGGGCGTCGCCAACGCCGCCAAGACGGTCGGCCGCGACAAGGAGACCAAGGCCCTCAAGCGCTATCCGATGAACCAGTTCGAGCTCGCGATTGGCATTAATCTGGTCGGGACGTTCCGCTGCATCGCTTATTCGGCGTTCGGCATGGTCGGGACCGACCCGGTCGGCGACGAGGGCGAGCGCGGGGTGATCATCAACACCGCGTCGGTAGCGGCGGAGGACGGCCAGATCGGCCAGGCGGCTTATTCGGCGTCGAAGGGCGGGGTGCTGGCGATGGCGCTGCCGATTGCGCGCGACCTGATGAACGACGGGGTGCGGGTCAACACCATCTTGCCGGGCATCTTCAAGACGCCGATGATGGCGATGATGCCGCCACAGGTGCAGGACGCGCTCGCGGCACAAGTGCCGTTCCCCAAGCGCCTCGGCACGGCCGAGGAATATGCCCGGCTGGCGATCTTCATCGTCGAGAACAGCTATCTCAACGCGGAAAGCATTCGCCTCGACGGCGGGATCCGGATGGCGCCTCGGTGATGGACCATCGCGCTTTGCTAGAAGCGTGCATCGTTGCGGCGCGTGAAGCGGGGGCGGAGATTTTGAAGCTGGTCGCCGCGGGGTTCGAGATTGAGCACAAACAGGACCAGTCCCCGGTCACGGTGTGCGACCGGGCGGCCGAGGCGATAATCCTCGCCGCGCTGGCCGCCGCCGCGCCGGGTGTGCCGGTGATCGCCGAGGAGGAAGTCGCGGCGGGGCGCATCCCGGCGCATGGCGATACCTATTTCCTGGTCGATCCGTTGGACGGTACCAAGGAATTCGTCCGCGGCGGCGACGATTATACCGTCAACATCGGCCTCATCGTCGGCCAGGCGCCGCAGCTCGGCGTGGTCTATCAGCCGGCGATCGACCGGCTGTGGGCAGGAGTGGTGGGGGAAAGCGCGTTCGTCGAGGAAGCGGGCGCGCGCCGCGCCATTGGCGTCAGGCCCTTAAGCGAGGAGCGCGCCGCGGTCGCCTCCAAGTCGCACTTCACCCAGGCGACCGCCGACTATCTCGAGCAGGCAGTCGGCGCCTGCGGCCATGTCGCGGTCGGCTCGTCGTTGAAATTCTGCCTCATCGCCGAGGGGTTGGCGGACATTTACCCGCGCCTGTCGCCAACCAGCGAATGGGACACCGCCGCCGGTCATGCGGTGCTGCTCGCCGCCGGGGGGCGGGTCGACGGGCTCGA
>JBDSMA010000262.1:0-4291 GCA_039916085.1 Sphingomicrobium sp. | reverse complement strand
TGACGCTGTCGAGGCTGGCGACCTTCTTGCCGGTCAGCGGATCGAACTCGACGATCTCCTCGATGTCGTCGCCGAAAAAGGAAATCCGCCAGGCGGTGTCCTCGTAATGCGACGGGAAGATTTCGAGGTTGTCGCCCTTCACCCGGAAGTTGCCACGCGCGAACGCCTGGTCGTTGCGCTTGTATTGCAGCGCGACGAGCTTGCGGATGATCTCGCGCTGGTCGGCGTGCGCGCCCTTCTTGAGACTGAAGATCATCGCCGAGTACGTCTCGACCGAGCCAATGCCGTAAAGGCAGCTGACCGAGGCAACGATGATCACGTCGTCGCGTTCCAAGAGCGAGCGCGTCGCCGAATGGCGCATCCGGTCGATCGCCTCGTTTACCGAGCTTTCCTTCTCGATGTAGGTGTCGGACCGCGGCACATAAGCTTCGGGCTGGTAATAATCGTAGTAACTGACGAAATATTCGACCGCGTTGGTCGGAAACAGCCGCCTGAACTCGCCGTATAATTGCGCCGCCAGAATCTTGTTCGGCGCAAGCACCAGCGCTGGCCGCTGCAGCGTCTCGATCACCTTGGCCATGGTGAAGGTCTTGCCCGATCCGGTGACGCCGAGCAGCACCTGGTCACGCTCCCCGCCCAAAGCGGACTCGGTCAGTTCCTTGATCGCCGACGGCTGGTCGCCCGCTGGCTCATAATCGGAGGCGAGCACGAACGGCCGCCCGCCTTCGGCCTTGTCGGGCCGGGCGGGGCGGTGAGGGATGAACGTCTCGCCAGAGTCGGGTTCGGCGAGCGAGGTGCGGATCTGAATGGCCATCGTGCTTGCTATATGGTTGCCTCGTCCCCGCTCGGCAACGCGCAAAGCTTTGCAAAAAGGCTGGCGCGCTGGGCGGACGCGCTTATGCTGCAATCCGCACAATCGGGAGAAGGTCGCAATGATCGCACGACTGATGATGGTGGGCCTCTCGATGGTGGCGCTCGCCGCCTGCAACAAGCCCGCGGTCGATGAGCGCAACGCTAGCGTCGCCGATGTCGCCAAGGCGGTCGGCAAGGCGCAGGCAAGCGAGATGAAGTTCCAGCCCGGCCGGTGGGAATCGAGCTTCACGATTGAATCGATGGAGGTGCCCGGCATGCCCGCCGGCGCGGCCAAGGCGGCGGTCGGCAACAAGACCCATTATGCGACCTGCCTGACCCAGGAGAAAGCGGCCAAGCCGGGGTCCGATTTCTTCGCCAAGGATTCGAAGAATTGCACCTACGACCTTTTCACCATGGGCGGCGGGACGATCGACGCGAAGATGCATTGCGGCAATGCCGGCGGCAGCGCGGTAGTGACGATGAAGGGCAACTATAGCCCGACTCATTATGCGATGAAGATGGAATCGGTAACCAACGCCGAACGGCGCGGCCCGCTGACCATGCGCATGGCGATCGAGGCCAATCACGCCGGTCAGTGCAAGGGCAATGAGGATGGCCGCGGCTGACCGTGGCGGGCAAACAGGGAGTAAGGCAAATGAAGCATCTGATGAGCATCATCGCGCTGGGCGCCTTGCTAGCCGCATGCGAAGACGAATCGCCGCCCCAGGAAGAACAGTCCAAGGCGCTTGGCGCGGGGGATTATGAAATCACCAGCGAAGTCACCCGCCTCGCCTCGTCCGACAAGTCGGTGCCGGCGACCAAACTCAAGCTGGGCGACAAGAGCGTCAGTCATGCCTGCGTCGCCGCCGACGGCACGCCGGACATGGCGATGTTCATCGAAGCCGGCGACAAATGCAAGGTGCTGACCAGCTATTTGGGGGCGGGCCGCCTGTCGATTCAATATCAGTGTGAGCGCCCCCGCAAAGGCACGTTATATACCAATGCTGACGGCACCATCACCGACACCGGTTACGAAGCGCTGGTCAACAGCAACACGAGTTTCGCAGGCACCGGTGACTATCAGCTGACCCGCCATCTGACCGCCAAGCGCACCGGCGCCTGCCCGCCCGCCGCGGCGGCACCGGCAGCCAAGACCAAGGCTTAGCCAAGGCCCCACCTGAGCCCGAATGTCACGGCGCCGCGTTGCGGCGGGCATGAAGGCGGTGATCCTGGTCAATAAAGGCGGCGGCAGCGCCGGCGACGATGCGCGTGAAAAGGTCGCGGCCGCGCTGGCCAAGGCCGGCATCGACGGCGAGATCGAGCTGCTCGACGGCGCCACGCTGGCCAAGCGCGCCACAGCCGCGGTCAAGGCCGGCGCGCCGCTGGTCATTGCCGCCGGCGGCGACGGCACCCAGAGCGCGGTCGCCGGGGCCATCGCGGGCAGCGAAACGGTGATGGGCGTGCTGCCGCTCGGCACCTTGAACCACCTTGCCCGCGACCTCCGCATTTCGTTCGATCTCGACGAGGCGGCGGCGGTCATCGCCGGCGGGCGCACGCACCGGATAGACGTCGCCTCCCTTAACGGCCGCGTGTTCGTCAACAACAGCGCGCTCGGTCTCTACCCGCTGATGGTTGCCGACCGTGAGGCGCAACAGAACCATCTCGGCCGGTCCAAACGCGCCGCGATGTTCGTCGCCGGCCTGCGCACGCTGGCGCGGTATCGCCACCACCGCCTGTCGCTGACCGTCAACGATGCGGAGACCGCGACCATCGACACGCCCTTGCTGTTCGTCGGCAACAATGACTATCGCATGGAGATGCCGCGCGCCGGCTGCCGCGACCGCCTCGACGACGGCCGCCTCAGCGTGGTGGTGATGAAGCGCCAGGGCCGCCTTGCCCTGCTTGCGGCGATGCTCCGCGCGCTTGCCGGACGCAGCCGGCCGCAGGATCTGATCCGCCTCGACGATGTCACGCGCCTGCGCGTCGCCAGTCGCCGCCACTGCCTGACGGTGTCGAGCGACGGCGAGACGATGAGCCTCAAGCCGCCGCTGGACTATTGCATCCGCCCGGGTGCGCTGACGGTCATGGTGCCGCCGCCTGAAGCGTGACCCAAACGCCGCGATTCATGGCGAAATCGACCGGTCGTTGTAATTTTCCACTTGCGTCTCTTAACGGTTTAGCCACTATATGTCGTGTTCAGGCGGGGGCCGCTCTCAACTTGTTGTGGTTGGGACCGAAGATGACTATCTTCGGTAAGCCTCGACGCGCGCCCTGTGGATATCGGGGACGAGCGTCAGAAAAGCCACCGCCGGGGCTGATATTGGGCTAGGCTTGGCCGCATGCGACCGAGTCGAACATTTGCAGAACAAGCCGTCGCAGAACGGCCGGACGGACGGGGAAACGACATGGATTTTTCAAGCTCGGGCGATGTCGCCAGCGACGATGTGGCGGTGGCCGCGACGGCCAAGGGGCGCACCAGCAAGACGATCGACAGCCGCGCGTTCCAAGTCGTCACCGACTCCAGCCGCGACGCGCTCCTGACCGATTTCGGCAAGGAAACGCTCAACGACCGTTACCTGCTGCCGGGCGAAGGCTTTCAGGATTTGTTCGCCCGCGTTGCTTCAGCTTATGCCGACGACCAGGCCCACGCCCAGCGAGTCTATGACTATATCTCCAAACTGTGGTTCATGCCGGCGACGCCCGTGCTGTCGAACGGCGGCACCGGCCGCGGCCTGCCGATCAGCTGCTATCTGAACTCGGTAAGCGACAGCCTCGACGGCATCGTCAACACCTGGAACGAGAATGTCTGGCTGGCGTCCAAGGGCGGCGGCATCGGCACATACTGGGGCGCGGTGCGCGGCATCGGCGAGCCGGTCGGCCTCAATGGCAAGACCAGCGGCATCATCCCGTTCGTCCGGGTCATGGACAGCCTCACGCTGGCGATTTCGCAGGGTTCGCTCAGGCGCGGCTCGGCGGCGGTCTATCTCGACGTGTCGCACCCCGAGATCGAGGAGTTCCTCGAGATCCGCAAGCCGTCGGGGGACTTCAACCGGAAAGCGCTCAATCTCCACCACGGGGTGCTGATCACCGACGAGTTCATGGAAGCGGTCCGCGCCGGTGACGAGTTCATCCTGCGCAGCCCCCGTGACGGGACCGAGCGCGGCAAGGTCGATGCCCGCTCGCTGTTTCAGAAGTTGGTCGAGACGCGGCTGGCAACCGGCGAGCCGTACATCATCTTCATCGACCAGGTGAACCGCTCGATGCCCAAGCATCACCGCGACCTGGGCCTCAAGGTCACCACCTCCAACCTGTGCAGCGAGATCACGTTGCCGACCGGCAAGGACCATCTCGGCGCCGAACGCACCGCGGTGTGCTGCCTGTCGTCATTGAGCCTCGAGACGTGGGACGAGTGGCACGGCGACAAGATGTTCATCGAGGA
>JBDSMA010000261.1:0-11268 GCA_039916085.1 Sphingomicrobium sp. | reverse complement strand
TTGGTCCAGACGATCGCCGGCGAAGCATCGAAGCTGGAGCGCTACATCTCCAATCTGCTCGACATGGCTCGGGTCGAAGCCGGCGCGGTACGGCTGAAGGTCGAGGCGGTCGACCTGGTCGATGCGGTGTCGGCGGCGCTGCGTGACCTCCATCATCTGCTCGACGATCATGCGGTCGAGGTGGCGCTGGCGAGCGATTTGCCGCTGGTCCGCGCCGACCCGTCGCTGCTTCACCATTGCCTGATCAACCTGCTCGACAATGCCGGGCGCCATTCGGGTGCGGGCGCGCCGATCCGGATCAGCGGGCGCGAGGAGGGCGGCGGGGTCGCTTTGTCGATCGAGGATAAAGGCCGTGGCCTGCCCGATGGCGCCGCGCCATTCGACGCGTTCGACCAGATCGAGGGCTCCGACCAGACCGGCGGCGCGGGGCTTGGACTGGCGATCGTCAAGGCCTTCTCCGAAGCAATGGGCGTAGAGCCTCTTGCGGCCAGGCGTGCCGGCGGCGGCGCGGCGTTCACGCTGCGCTTCCCGGCGGGGTTGATCATCGAGCCGGCGAACAGCGCGGATGCCGGGTAACGCGCCCAAGATATTGGTCGTCGATGACGAGCCGCAGATCCGTGCTTTGCTGCGCGCGACGCTGGTGCGCGGGGGCTACCGGGTGGTCGAGGCGGGCTCGGCACGCGAGGCGCTCAACGCCCGCGCAATCGACCGGCCCGACCTCGTGTTGCTCGACCTGGGCCTGCCCGACCGCGACGGGCTGGAACTGATCCAGACATTGAAAGGCGACGATAATCTGCGCGTGATCGTCGTTTCGGCGCGTGACCAGACCGAGCAGAAGGTCGCCGCGCTCGACCTCGGCGCCGACGATTACGTGACCAAACCGTTCGATACCGATGAACTGCTGGCGCGGGTTCGCGCGACACTTCGCCAGCGGCTCGCCTCGGAGGCCGAGCGGCAGCGCGTCGAGGCTGGCGACCTGACCATCGAACTGACCCGGCGAACGGTCGAGCGCGCGGGTGCGGAGGTTCATCTCACGCCCAAGGAATGGATCGTGCTGGCCGAGCTCGCCAAGCGGCCGGGACGCGTGCTGACTCATGCTCATTTACTGCGCGTGGCGTGGGGCCCGGCGCACGAAGGCCAGACGGAATATCTCCGCGTGGTTGTCCGCTCGCTACGCCAAAAAGTGGAGCAAGTGCCGTCCGAACCACGGCTGATCCTCAACGAACCCGGCGTCGGCTACCGGCTTGTCGTGGCGAAGGACTGAGGCTTGACTATTCATAAGAAATTGCTAAATTAGCAAAATCTTATGGAGAGTGATGTGCTTAGTGATGTGCAGCTTGCGGTTCCCACTGAGTTCGCGGCGCAGGCCGGCGAGGCCGCCGCGCTGTTGAAAGCGCTGGCCAACGAGTCCCGGTTGTTGGTGCTGTGCCACCTCGCCGAGGAAGGCGAGCTGTCAGTTGGCGGGCTGCTCGAGCGGATCGACCTTGGCCAGTCTGCGCTGTCGCAGCACCTTGCCCGCCTGCGCGAGGAGGGGCTGGTCGCGACTCGCCGAGAGGCGCAGACCATTTATTACCGGGTGAGCGATCCGCGCGCCGGCCAGTTGCTCGTCCTTCTCCACGATCTGTTCTGCCCCGAGCTGGGCAAAGGAGCCGCACGATGACCGACGACCCAAACCTTCAGCGCGCTATCGACCAGATCGAAGCAGCTAGCCGCGGCGAAATTCGCACGCCTGTGGTCCGCGGCTTCTTCGACGAAAAGACGTTCACCGCGAGCTACGTCGTTCATGACCCGGTGACCAAACAGGCGGCGGTGATCGACAGCGTGCTCGACTTCGATCAGGCGGCGGGACGCACCAGCTGCGGATCGGCCGACAAGATCCGCGCCTACGCCGAGGCCGAGGCGCTGAGCGTCGAGTGGCTGATCGAGACCCACGTCCACGCCGACCATCTGTCGGCCGCGCCCTATCTACAGGAGAAGCTGGGCGGCAAGCTGGCGATCGGGGCCGAGATCATTCGCGTCCAGGAAGTGTTCGGCAAGGTGTTCAACGAAGGCACGCGTTTCGCCCGCGACGGGTCGCAGTTCGACCGGCTGCTGGTCGATGGCGACACGCTGATGGTCGGCGAGATACCACTGATCGCGCTGCACGTCCCCGGCCACACTCCGGCCGACATGGCCTATGTCGTCGGCGACGCGGCGTTCGTCGGCGATACGATGTTCATGCCCGATTACGGTTCGGCCCGCGCCGACTTCCCCGGCGGCGATGCGCGCTTGTTGTACCGATCGGTCAAGCGGCTGATGCATTTGCCCGACGCTACGCGAGTGTTCCTGTGCCACGATTACAAGGCGCCCAATCGCGAAAACTATGTGTGGGAAACGACGATGCTAGCCGAGCGAACCGCCAACGTCCATCTCCACGACGGGGTGACCGAGGACGAATTCGCCGAAATGCGCACCCAGCGCGACGCGACACTGGCGATGCCCAAGCTGATCCTGCCGGCGATCCAGGTCAACATGCGCGGCGGGCGGATGCCGGAACCCGACGACGATGGCGTCAGCTACCTCAAACTGCCGCTCAACAAGCTGTGATCGTGCCCGCCCTTGCTCCCCTCGCGCCCGGCTTCGCGATTGCCGGCGGCCTGCTGATCGGGCTCGCCGCCGCGGCCTTTCTGCTGCTGACCGGGCGCATCGCCGGGGTCAGCGGGATGGCGGCGGTGGTCGCCCGCATCGGTTCCGGCGGGACGCCGTGGGCGATGGCGGCGGGGTTCGTCGCTGGGTTGCCGCTTGGCGCGGCGCTGATCGCGGCCGTGGTCAGGCGGCCGGAGCTTGGCGTCACCGCCTCGCTGCCGCTGATCATCGCCGGTGGGCTGCTGGTCGGGTACGGCACCAGGCTCGGCAATGGTTGCACCAGCGGTCACGGGGTGTGCGGAGTCGCCCGGCTGGCTCCGCGCTCGATCGCCGCTACCGCGCTGTTCATGGCCAGCGGCGTGACGATCGTCTTCATCGTCCGCCATGTGATCGGGGGCGGCAATGCGTAGGTGGCTCCCGGGCCTTCTTGTCGGTGTCCTGTTTGGTGCCGGCCTCGCTTTGTCCGACATGGTCAACCCGGCGCGGGTCCAGGCGTTCCTCGATGTCGCCGGCAAGTGGGACCCGACATTGCTGTGGGTGATGGCGGCGGCGATCCCGCCGTCGGCCGCTGCTTATCTCATTCGTCGGCGCATGAAGCGCCCGCTGCTGGGACAAGAATTCGCTATCCCCGCCAGTCGCGCGGTCGATGCCCGCCTGCTGACCGGCGCGGCGCTGTTCGGCGCTGGCTGGGGTTTGGTCGGTTATTGTCCCGGCCCGGCCATTGCCGGCCTCGCGCTCGGCGGTTGGCAGCCATGGCTGTTCGTTGCCGCGATGCTCGGCGGGATGCTTGCCCACCGGCTTACCAGCGCCACCACCCCCTCGACCGATCAACAGGAGTAAATGATGACACTCGAACACCTCTCCCCGGGCTATGCGGTCAGGCCGCAGATCGCGCTCTCCGAGATCGCGGGAATCGCCGCCGCCGGTTACAAGGGAATCGTCAATGCCCGCCCCGACGGCGAAGAGGCGGGACAGCCCGCCTCTAGCGAGATTGAAGCCGAAGCCAGGCGCCACGGCCTCGCTTATTGGTACCTGCCGGTGGTTCCTGGAACGCTGACCGAGGAGCAGGCGCGGGCATTAGACCGAGCGCTGGCGGAAGCCGACGGCCCGGTGATCGGTTATTGCAAATCGGGAAATCGCGCCGGCAATCTGTGGAAACTCGCCCGCTCGCTCGATCAGCCAACATGCTAACCACGCTGCAATATGTGCTCGGCGCCGCGTCCGGCGTACTGGTCGGCTTCGTGCTCGGGCTGGTTGGCGGCGGCGGGTCGATCCTGGCGGTGCCGCTGATGGTCTATCTGGTCGGAGTGCCGAGCCCGCATGTCGCGATCGGCACCAGTGCCTTTGCGGTCGCGATCAACGCCGCCACGGGGCTTGCCAATCACGCCCGCGCCGGAACGGTCAAATGGCGCTGCGCTTTGGTCTTCGCCGCCGCCGGGATCGCCGGGGCGCTGGCTGGATCGACGCTCGGCAAAATCGTCGACGGGCACAAATTGTTGTTCCTGTTCGCCATCGTCATGGTGGTAGTCGGCGTGCTGATGCTGCGCCGCCGCGACCATGTCGGCGACGGATCGGTCATGTTGGGCCGCGACAATGCGCCGAAGCTGGTCGCCTTCGGGCTCGGCACCGGCGCGTTTTCAGGCTTCTTCGGGATCGGCGGTGGGTTCCTCATCGTCCCTGGCCTTATCGGCGCGACCGGAATGCCGATGATCAACGCGGTCGGCTCCTCGCTGGTCGCGGTGACCGCATTCGGGCTGACCACCGCGGCCAATTACGCTTGGTCCGGCCTGGTAGACTGGCCGCTGGCGGCGGCGTTCATCGTTGGCGGCTTTGGCGGAAGCTTCCTCGGCACCCGGCTCGCCGGCCAGTTGGCGGAGACGAAAGGCCGGCTGACGATCGTGTTCGCCGCGCTGATCTTCGTCGTCGCCTTTTATATGCTGTGGAAAAGCTGGGCGGCCTTCTAGGGCCTTACTTCTTCGTCGCCTCGTAATCCCCATCCCACTCGTCCGGCCGAGGACGGCTTGACCGCACGCTTTTACTTTACGCGTTCGACCTGTTCGAACTCGAGCTCGACCGGGGTGGCGCGGCCGAAGATGGAGACGCTGACCTTGACCCGGCTGCGGTCGAAATCGAGTTCCTCGACGATGCCGTTGAAGCTGGCGAACGGGCCGTCGAGCACCTTGACCGCGTCGCCGATTTCATAATCGACATTGATCTTGGCCTTGGGCTGGGCGGCGGCGGCTTCCTCCTTGGTGTTGAGGATGCGCGCGGCCTCGGCCTCGGTGATCGGCTGCGGTTTGCCGTTGGGGCCGAGGAAGCCGGTCACCTTGGGCGTATTCTTGACGAGGTGATAGACGTCGTCGTTCAGGCCGAGCTTGGCGAGGACGTAGCCAGGGAAGAATTTGCGGTCGCTGGTGACCTTCTTGCCGCGGCGGATCTCGGTCACCTTTTCGGTCGGCACTTCAACCGCCTCGACCAGGCTTTCAAGCCCGAGGCGCTTGGCCTCCGACTGGATCGATTCGCGGACCTTGTTCTCGAAGCCCGAGTAAGCGTGGATGATATACCAGCGGGACATTGTGTGACCTCGATTAGCCGAGCAGGCCGAGCAGTGACTTGACGATCGCGCTAAAGCCCGAATCGACGGCGAAGAAGAATATCGCGAGCAGGGTCGTCATGATCAGCACCATGATCGCGGTGGTGACGGTTTCGCGGCGCGTCGGCCACACCACCTTGGCCGTCTCGGCGCGGACCTGCCGGATGAATTCGCCTGGAGAAACTTTTGCCACGTGTCGCGTCGTCCTGTCTTCAGCTTGCGGCCGGTTGGGGGGATAAGCCCCTGACCCCGCCCCGGCCGGGAGCCGGGCGGGGAGTGGCTTCACTCCATGTCCGCATGGGGCCGCGACTTAGCGAGCGGGGGGCGGCTTTGCAAGGCGCCTCGCTTGGGCGTGGCAGGGGCAGGGGGACTCGAACCCACGACCCTCGGTTTTGGAGACCGATGCTCTACCAACTGAGCTATACCCCTACGCCGCCGCGCCAATTAGCCGGGGTGGGGGCAGTTCGCAAGGCTTGGGGCAGCGCGATCCCGTCCAGCGTCAGCCTGGACTAAGCGGCGATATCGTAGGGCTGGATTTCGCCGCTGAGATAGAGGTTGCGGGCCTTGGTGCGGCTCAATTTGCCCGAGCTGGTGCGGGGCAATGAGCGCGGCGGGATCAGTTCGACCACGGGCGAGATGCCGGTGATGGCGCGGACCCGTTCCTTGATGTCGTCGCGCAAGCGGCTGCGCTCACCGGCGTCGCTGATCCGGCAATGCACCAAAACCGCCGGCGTCTCTTCCCCAGATGGACCGGTGATGGCGAAAGCGGCGATGTCGCCCGACTTGAAGCCGGGCAATTGCTCGACCGCCCATTCAATGTCCTGCGGCCAGTGGTTGCGGCCGTTGATGATGATCATGTCCTTGGTGCGGCCGACGATGAAGATGTAGCCGTTCGACAAATAACCCATGTCGCCGGTGTCGAGCCAACCGTCCTTCATGCAGGCGGCGGTCGATTCCGGGTCGCGGAAATAGCCGACCATGATTGATTTGCCGCGCACCCACACCGTGCCGATCGACCGGTCGGCAAGCGAGTCGCCGTCAGGTCCGCGGATTTCGATCTCCATCCCCTCGACCGCTTTGCCGCAGTTGACGATGGCGCGATAACGGCGAGGACGCTCCTGGGCTTCGGTGCCGGCGCCGGACAGTTCGCTTTCCTCGACCAGTTCAAGCCGAATGCCTTCGCCCGGCGGCATTAGCGACACGGCCAGCGTGGCTTCGGCCAGCCCATAGCTGGGGCAGAAGGCGCTCGCCTTGAACCCGGCGTCAGCGAAATTGTCGACAAATGCCTGCATCACGTCGGGGCGGATCATGTCGGCGCCGTTGCCGGCGATCCTCCATCGGGCGAGGTCGAAGCGATTGGCGGCGCGGGTCTGCGAGCTCATCCGACGCGAGCAGATATCGTAGCCGAACGTCGGCGAGTAAGAGAGGGTGGTGCCGGGGTTGCGGCTGATCATATCGAGCCAGGCCAGTGGGCGGCGGGCGAAATCTTCGGTCTTGAGGTAATCGACGCTGAGCTGGTTGGCGAGCGGCGAGAGCATGCAGCCGACGAGACCCATGTCATGATACCACGGCAGCCAGCTGACGACCCGGTCGCTGTCCTCAACCTGCAGCCCAAGTCCATGGGCGCGCAAATTGTCGAGCAGGGCGCGGTGGGTTACCGCGACGCCGTGCGGAAAGCGGGTCGAACCGCTGGAATATTGCAGATAGCCGATCTCGTCGGGGTTCTGCGCCGGTAGCGGCGAATCGGATGGGACGATCTCCGCCAGGCCATCCCAGTCACGCGCCTCGACCTGGCGCTGTGCCGCGGCGGCGGTAGCGAATTCCGCAAGCTCTGGCGGGTAGAGAAACATTTTGGGTTCGCTGCTGGTGAGCATGACCACGAGTTGCTCGACATAGGCTTCGCGCCCGCCGAAGCTGGTCGGCAACGGCAGCGGCACCGGCCACAGTCCGGCATAGATCGCCCCGAAGAAGCAGGCGGCGAACTCGGGCCCGGTCTCGGCAACCAGCGCCAGCCGGTCGCCCTTGACGAGGTCGAGCGCCTTGAAGCGGCGGGCATTGAGGAGCGCGTCCTCGCGCAGCTCGGCATAAGGGTATGCGCGAACGAGCGTCCCGCGGGCATCGTGGAAGTTCATTCCGCGGTGGCCTTGAGCAGCATAATCGACGGCGTCGCCAAGGGTGGTGAAGTCGGCGATGCGGCGCGCTAGATTATCGGTCGTGGGCGTACCCCCGGCGGGCGCAAGGCTGGTGTCGATCGTTAGGTTGCGGTCGAACACGCGTCCATCCTGGGTTGTTGATCCGGTCACCGAACGCCCGTGCGCCGGCCTGGCCGCCCATCGGGCGCCCTCTAGCTTGATGGTGGCGGAGTGTGGCACAAACATGGCGCCATGGCGCCCCGAACCACCCGCGAAAGACGCACCCGGCCACCGCTCGACACGGGCCGGCTGGACGAACTGGCGCTGGCCTATGTCGGGCGCTTCGCGACCAGCCGGGCGAAGCTCCGCGCCTATCTTCAGCGCAAGCTGCGCGAGCGCGGGTGGAACGGAGATCAGCCCGCTGACCCCGGCGCCATCGCCGAGCGGCTGGCCGCGCTTGGCTATGTCGACGACCGCGCTTTCGCGTCGATGAAAGGCCGGGCACTGACCGCGCGAGGCTATGGCGCCCGGCGGGTCAGAGCGGCGCTGCACGCCGCTGGAATTGCCGAGGACGACAGCGCCGAGGCGCGCAAATCCGCCGAATCCGCTGCCGAAGCTTCCGCCCTGCGCTTCGCCCAGCGCCGTCGGATCGGGCCGTTCGCCGCCGTCGCCGCCACCGACCGAGCCGCGCGCGACAAGGCGGTCGCCGCGATGCTGCGCGCCGGTCATCCGCTCGACATCGCCCGGCGAGTCATTGCAATGCCCGCGGGGGAGGCGGCGAACGGCGGCGATGGCGGCTTTTCGAGCGAATAGTTGCGCTATGTCGGTTTCACGACACAGCCGGTCGTGATAAGCTACCCAAGTGACGCGTGAGGGGACGATCAATCGAGCCGAGCAGGCTGAGGGCGACGCCGCCCACGGCGAAGCCGACTCCGGCGCGTCCGCAGCCTTCGTTTTTGAAGGCCAGGTCAAGTGGTTCGATGCCACGCGCGGCTTTGGCTTCGTCGTGTCCGATGACGTCGATGGCGACATCCTGATTCATTTCTCCCTGCTCAAGGACCATGGCCGGCGCAGCCTGCCGGAAGGCGCGGGAATTACCGGCACCGCGACGCGCCACGACCGTGGGCTCCAGGCCGTTACGATCGACGAGATCGACCTGACGACGGCCTTGCCCATGCCGGTCAGACCGTCCAATGCTGGAATCGTTCGAGCTGACCGCCAGGCACTGGCGGAGGACGCTGGCCCGTTCGAGACGGTGGAGGTCAAATGGTTCAATCGCGTCAAGGGCTATGGCTTTCTCAATCGCGTCGACGGCAATTGCGAAGAGGGCTTTCAGCCGGAAGATATTTTCCTGCATATGGAAACGGTGCGACAGGCGGAGATCGCCGATCTTCAGCCGGGCCAACGGATCGAAGCACGGGTTGCCGCCGGCAAGAAAGGCCTGACCGCGGTCGAAGTGCGCATCGACTGATTGCCGTGCTGATGGCCGCCGCGAGCATTTCCGTGCCGCTTGCCGCCTGCCAGCCCTCTGGGTCGGCTTCGGTGACCCTCGACCGGTCCCCGGCAGGGCTTGAGCAAGTGCCGTTGACGATCACCACTGCTGCTCATCGCACTCACAAGTTTGTCGTCGAGGTTGCGCGCAGCCCCGCCGAGCAAGAGCGAGGCCTGATGTTCCGCCAGACCATGGCCCCCGACCGCGGCATGATCTTCCCTTATTCTCCCCCGCAAAGTGTGGCGTTCTGGATGAAGAACACCATGATTCCGCTCGACATGGTCTTCATTCGCGGCAACGGGACGATCGCGCGGATCGAGGCCAATGCGGTACCGTTGTCGGAAGAGCCAGTGCCCGCTGGCGAACCGGTCGCGGCGGTGCTCGAACTTGCCGGCGGACGAACGGCGGAGCTTGGCATCGCGGCGGGTGATACGGTCGCCTGGTAGAGCGAGGCGGCTTGCCTCGGCGGGCCAGTCCGGGCAAAGGCCGCACCTTATGGGACTATTCGCCAATGCCTTCACCTGGTGGAACGGGGCTTCGTGGAGCACCGCGCTGTTTTCCCGCCGCAACGGCAAGGAAGTCGGCCGCGACGAGGTCGGCAATATCTACTTCGAACATAAGGACGACAAGGCGCGTCGCTGGGTGATCTATTCGGGCGCCAACGACAGCAGCCGCGTGCCGCCGGGGTGGAATGCCTGGCTGCGCGGGACGATCGATGGCTTGCCCACGGCGTCGCTGCCGGCGCGGCGCAAGTTTGAGCAGGCGCCGGTTGCCAACCTCACCGGGACCGCCGGCGCCTACCGGCCAAGCGGATCGCTTCAGGGCAGCGGTATGCGTGCGCCGGCGACGGGCGATTATCAGGCCTGGAAGCCCGAATAAGCATGAAAAGGACCCGTGCCCTGGGCGGCTTCGCTGTCGTCGCGGTGCTCGGCCTGGTCGTGGCCGGATGCAATCGCCGCCCGGCCGATGCGAATTCCGCCGACAATGGCACCACGGTCGTCGTGGACGTGCCACGCGCCGCCCCCGGGGGCGAGGCTGGCGTCACGCCGATGGCCCAGCGGGTCGCGGTTCTCGGTTTCCTCAACAAGCGCAACGGCATCGTCCGCGATCTCACATTGAGACCGGGCCAGGCAATCCGCATCAAGGATGCGACAGTGCGCCTGAGGGCGTGCGAGACGGCGGCCCCGTGGGAAAATGCGCCGCTGACTGGCGCGTTCGTCCAGCTCGATGTCGAGCGGTCCGATGGCAAGTGGGTGCGGGCGTTCTCGGGGTGGCTGTACAAAGAAAGTCCGTCGCTGAACGTTGTCGAGCACCCGGTCTATGATGTCTGGCCCAAGAGTTGCGCGATGAATTTTCCCGCCGGCCCCGCCGCGCCGGTCAGCCCGCGTCCGTCGAGCAACGCATCAAGCGCGAAGAAATCCGCGCCGCCCTCGGGGTCCGCCGCGCCAAGTCCGCCCGCGGAAAAGCCATCGCCCGAGCCGATCGTGCCAGTACCGAGCGCGTCCCCAAGCAACGCCACATAGTTTGATCGACCGACAGTCCGCGCCCCGAGCGAGGCGAGGTGGGCGGTGAGGAACTGGCAATCGAGCAGTGTGAAGCCGCCGACTCTCAGCCGGGCCACGAGCCATGCCAGTGCAACCTTCGACGCGTCGGCTTCCAGGCTGAACATCGATTCGCCGAAGAAGGCGCGGCCGAGCTTGACGCCATAGAGCCCGCCGACAAGCGCCCGCTCCCCGTCCCCATTGGTCCGCCAGCACTCGATCGAATGGGCGTGGCCGGCGGCATGGAGCCCGAGAGTGGCGCGTTCGATCCCGCGGTTGATCCACGTTTCTTCGCGGTCGGCGCAGGCGAGCATCACGGCATGGAAAGCGCGGTCGCGGGTGACCTCGAAGCGGCCGGAGCCAATGCGGCGAGCGAGCGAGCGCGCGACGTGGAAGTCATTGAGCGGGAGGATCGCGCGAGTCCGTGGCTCGACCCAGAATACCTCTTCGGCCTTGCGGCTATCGGCCATCGGAAAAATCCCGGCAGAATAGCCGCGCAGCAGCAGGCGGGGATCGAGCGGGCCGCTCACAGCAGGCTGTGCACCTCATCCTGGGGGCGACACAGCTTTACGCCCTTGTCGGTTTCGACAAGCGGCCGGTTGATCAGGATTGGATGCGCCATCATCGCGTCAAGGATCGCTTCGTCGCTAACCGCCTCGTGGGTCAGTCCGAGCTCAGCGGCGAGCGGCTCCTTGGCCCGAAGACCTTCGCGCGGGCTGATTCCGGCTCGGCTGTAAAGCCGCGTAAGCTCGCCGCGTGATGGCGGCGTCTTGAGATAATCGATGACGGTCACCTCGGCCCCGGCTTCATGGAGGATGGCGAGCGTCTTGCGCGATGTGCCGCACGCGGGATTGTGAAAAATCCTTGCCTTCATGCGCGTCCCTC
>JBDSMA010000260.1:0-4584 GCA_039916085.1 Sphingomicrobium sp. | reverse complement strand
TGGTGATCAACATCGGCGACATGCTGCAGCGGCTGACCAACGGGCAGTTGCGCTCCACGTCGCATCGGGTGGTCAACCCGGCGCCTGAACGCGCCGCGCACGCCCGCTACTCGATGCCCTTCTTCCTCCACTTCCGGCCCGATTTTCTGATCGAGGCGCTGCCGGAGACGGTGGCCCAGGGCGAGGAGCCGCAATGGCCGCCGATCACCGCGCACGATTATTTGCTGGAGCGGCTGCGCGAGATCAAGCTGGCGTAAGGCGGGCTATCGCTCGGCGCCGGTTCGGGCTAGGCGCGGCGCCATGCAACAACCGAATCTCCATCCCGCGCTTGGCGAGGCGCTCGACGCGCGTGCTTATCATGAGCTGACCCCCGTCCAGGCGGCGGTGATCGCCGACGAAGCGCTGGGCCGCGACCTCATCGTTTCCGCCAAGACCGGGTCGGGCAAGACCGTCGCCTTCGGTCTGGCGATGGCGGCACAGCTCACCGACGGCCCCAAGGTGCCGTGGACGCGCGAGCCGCTGGGGCTGATCATTGCGCCGACGCGCGAACTGGCGATCCAGGTGTCGAAGGAGCTCGAGTGGCTCTACGCGCCGGCTGGAGCGCGGGTCGTCACCTGCGTCGGGGGGATGGACCCAATGAAGGAACGCCGTGCCTTGGCCGGTGGGGCGCATATCGTCGTCGGCACGCCGGGGCGGCTGCGCGACCATCTCGAACGCGGGGCACTGACCCTGTCGGCATTGAAGGTAGTGGTACTCGATGAGGCCGACGAGATGCTCGACATGGGCTTTCGCGAGGAGCTCGAGGAAATTCTCGACGCCACGCCCGCCGAGCGCCGCACCCTGCTGTTCTCGGCGACCATGCCGCGACCGATCGTCGCGCTGGCCAGGCGCTATCAAAAGGACGCGCTGAGGATCGAGACGCTCGGCGACAAGCAGGGCCATGTCGATATCGCCTATCAGGCGGTGACGGTGGCCCCGACCGATATCGAACATGCGGTGGTCAACCTGCTGCGTTTCCACGAAGCCGAAACCGCGATCCTGTTCTGCGCCACGCGCGACGCGGTCCGCCGTCTCCATGCCAGCCTGACCGAGCGCGGTTTCCATTCGGTCGCATTGTCGGGCGAGCATAGCCAGAACGAGCGCAACGCCGCGCTTCAGGCGCTGCGCGACCGGCGCGCGAGGGTTTGCGTCGCGACCGACGTTGCCGCGCGCGGACTCGATTTGCCGTCGGTCAGCCTGGTCATCCACGTCGAATTGCCGCGCGACGCCGAGGGGCTGCAGCACCGCTCGGGCCGCACCGGCCGCGCCGGCCGCAAGGGCACGGCCGTGCTGGTCGTCCCGCACAAGGCCAGGCGTCGGGTCGAGATGATGCTCAGGAACGCCCGGATCGACACCGAATGGCTGGCTCCGCCGACCGCCGACGACATTCGCGCGCGGGATCGCGACCGGCTGTTTGCGCAGCTTGCCATGCCCGAGGAAGGCGACGACGACGACCGCGAACTGGCGCGGCAGCTCAGCGACGCCTTGACGCCGGAAGCGATGGCGATGGCGCTGGCGCGGTCGCTCAAGGCGGACTTGCCCGCCGCCGAGGATATATTGGCGCAAGGCGCCCGTCGCGACGCCGACGGCGATAGCGGGCCGCGTGCCGGGTTTGAAGGGTCGACCTGGTTCCGGATGAACGCCGGACGGCGGCACAATGCCGATCCGCGCTGGCTGCTGCCGCTGATCTGCCGCTATGGCCACGTCCATCGCGGCGAGATTGGCGCCATTCGCATCGCCGCCAACGAAAGCTATTTCGAGGTCGCCGCGCGCGCCGCGCCGGGCTTTCAGCAGGCGTTGCGCCGGGCGACCATTGCGCCGGAAGACGAGGGATTGGTGATCGACATGGCCGAACCCCGCGATCCGGTCGAGGCCGCCCGCCCGCGCGGCGGCAAGGGCCCGCCACACCGCAAGCCGGGCCGGGCTCAGCGCGGCTAGGCCGGAGGGTCCAGCCTGAAGGCGTGAGGCAGGAGGTCGGCGATACGGTGGGTTTCGACCCGCTCACCGTCGCCCGATGCGCACAGGACGATGATGTCGCCACCGGCTTCGAGGATTGCCTGCCGGCAACCGCCGCAGGGGGTGACGGGGACAGCGCTCAACGGCGCGGAGACCGCGATGCGGGCAATTTTGTCGAGGCCGAACGCGGCTTGCGCGGCGGCGAGGGCCGCCTGTTCGGCGCAAATGCCGAGGCGGTAGCAGGCATTTTCCATGTTGGCGCCGGTGACCACTTGGCCATCGATGCTCTCAACCGCGCAGCCGACCGCGAAGCCCGAGTAAGGCGCATGGGCCTTTGCTGCGGCGGCGCGGGCGGCGGCGACCAAGGGATCCATCAGCGCAGCGGCGGCTCGTCGAAGCTGCGCAATTTCCGGCTGTGCAGCCCGTCGCCCTCCTGGCGCAGCAGGTCGAGCGTCTCGATGCCGATGCGCAGATGCTGGCTGATGGCCCGCTCGTAGAAGGCGTTGGTCTGGCCGGGGAGTTTCAGTTCACCGTGGAGCGGCTTGTCGGACACGCACAGCAAGGTGCCGTACGGGACGCGGAAGCGGTAGCCCTGAGCAGCCACGGTCGCCGATTCCATGTCGATCCCGACCGCCCGGCTCTGGTTGAAGCGCAGCGCGCTCAGGGTGTAGCGCAATTCCCAGTTGCGATCGTCAGTAGTGACCACCGTTCCGGTCCTGAGCCGCTGCTTGATCGCCTCCTCGTCCTCGCCAGTGACGGTCAGCGCGGCCTGGTGCAGCGCGGTCTGAACCTCGGCGATTGCCGGGATCGGGATTTCGACCGGGAGGACGTCGTCGAGCACATGGTCGTCGCGCAGATAAGCATGGGCGAGGACATAGTCGCCGATCGACTGGCTGGGGCGCAATCCGCCGCAATGGCCGATCATCAGCCAGGCTTCGGGCCGGAGCACCGCGATATGGTCGCAGATCGTCTTGGCGTTGGACGGGCCGACGCCGATGTTGACCAAGGTGATGCCGTCGCCATCGGGGGTCATCAGATGGTAAGCCGGCATCTGATGGCGGCGCCACGCGCCGGCGGCGATCTGCTCCTCGGCATCGGCGAGGTCACCATGCTCGAACGTCCCGCCCGGCACCGACAGGCCGGTGAAACGGCTGTCGGGGTCGCGCAGTGCGCCGACAGCGAAGCGGACGAACTCGTCGACGTAACGGACATAATTGGTGAACAGCACGAAGCGCTGGAAATGCTCTGGCGGGGTGCCGGTATAGTGGCGCAGGCGGGCCAGGCTGAAGTCGGTCCTCGGCGCGTCGAACAAGGCCAGCGGCCGGACCGAATCGAGGCTCAGGTCCCACGCCCCGTCGGCCACTTCGTCGCCGATGTGCACCAGCTCCGACGACGGGAACCAGCGCGACAGCTCGGCGGTCGCAATCCCGCCGAGGTCGAGCGCGTCGCCGTCGAGCACATAGGGATAAGGAATTTCACTGGCCGAGGCGCCGACGCTGATCCGCACCGGATAATCGTGCACGATATGCTCGAGCTGCTCGGTGAGATAAGCCCGGAACAGCGCGGGCCGCGCGATCGAGCTGGTGTAGATACCGGGCTGGTTGAGCCGGGCAAAGGCGCGCGCCGGAGTCGGCGGCGGCATTTCGGGGTCATAATCGATGCGCAGCTCGGGGTAAGCGAAGGCACCCTCGTCGCGCGCCTTGAGATTGGGGCGAAGGCCGTCGCGGGCATAAGCGTTGAGCGCCTGACGAAGGCGAGCGGCCGCGGCAGCGTAGCGTTCTTCCAGTTCGTCGAGCAGGCCAGGGATGTCATTCTTTTTAGTCATCGACTGCGCATGATGGGTGAGGGCCGCGTTGGCAAGCGGGATTGATTTAATAAGCACCCTTATTATATAAAGCGCCATGAAAGCCGATCTTGCCTGGGATATCGCCGAGACCGCGCACGCGCTGCGCCGCTTCTATGACCGGCGCGCGCAGACGCTCGGCGTGACCCGCGCGCAGTGGCGGGTGCTGGCCATGCTGTCGCGCGAGCCGCGGCTCAAGCAGGTCAGCCTGGCCGAACGGCTCGATATCGAGCCGATCACGCTGAGCCGGATCATCGACCGGCTGGCGGAGGCCGGTCTGGTCGCTCGGGCGCCCGATCCCGCCGACCGGCGAGCCTGGCGGGTCGAGCTGACGACGAAGGCCGAACCGTTGATCGCCCAGCTGTTCGGGCTGGCCGAGGGCATGGCCGACGAGGTGTTCGCCGCGCTCGGGGATGACGAGGTGACCGCGATGCGCGCCGGGCTGGCGACCATCCGGAAGAATATTTGCGACCGCGAGACGGTGCAGAAGGCCGTGGCATGAACGAACAAGCCAAGATCGACACCGCCGAGGCCGACAACGTCCCAGTCAAAGCCAAGCGCAAGCGCAAGGCCAAACGCTGGGGCGTGATGCTTGCCGTGCCGATCCTGATCGCCGCGATCGGCCTCTATTTCTGGCTGATGAGCGGCAAGTCGGTCAGCACCGACAATGCTTATGTGAAGCAGGACATCGTGTCGGTCTCGACCCAGGTCAACGGCCCCGTCGCCGAGGTGTTCGTGCGCGAGAA
>JBDSMA010000259.1:0-3315 GCA_039916085.1 Sphingomicrobium sp. | reverse complement strand
CCGGCCCGGCGTAATCGCCGCCCGCGATCATCCCCATCAGATCCGCTTCGGGCACCCCAAAATTGCCGGGTGCCGCAGCCCAAAGCGCCCTCACGGGAGTAAATCCCGTGACGTCGAACGGGTTGGCCTGCGGCCACCCGCCGGCCGGGCTTTTTGCATCTCTGCGCGCTACCTCCCGGTTGCTTCGCAACCGCTCTGCTACGCTCGGCGCAAAAAGCGCTGTCCTACACGCCGCGAATATGATCCAAATAGGTTCATGGTCTTCGACTCAGCCTTCAGCCTTCCCGACCCTTTGCCGCCTCCCCTCCCTTCCCAAGGCGACCGACCACGAAAAAAGGCGTCACGAGTGTGAACATTGTGAACATTCGCGGCGGCTGGCCGCCAAAGCCGGGCCTGTTGCGGGCGCTCTGGTTGGCGCGATTTGCCGACATCGGGCGGCGCAAAATCCCAATCCGGTCGCCGCGGCGCGCGCGGTGCGAAGGCGAAACGCCGCGGAAACCGCCACCCCGTGGAATTGGCGAAAGCCGTGCGTATCGGACGAGACGCCGGGAACCCCTCCGCTGCCAGGCTCGTTACACCTCCGTCCAACAGGGACGAGCGGCGGGTCTCTTTTGAGGAGAACCGAAATGCGTATGATCATCACCACCGGTTTGCTGGCGTCGGCCGCCATGCTTGCCGGGTGCAACACCGTCCGCGGCGTCGGCAGCGACATGGCGTCGGTCGCGGCGGCGTTCGACCCGACGCGCACCTACGCGGCCTGCGGCAATTATGGTCCGATCGACCGCAATGGCGACGGGCGCATCTCCAATGCCGAATGGAACGACTATCGGGCCCGGGGCTTTGCCTCCTGGGACACCAATCGTGACGGCCGCATCAGCCGCGCCGAATATGCCAATTGCTGGTACGGCGGCGGGTTCTACAACACGTACAACCGCGCCTCGTGGGAGCCGAGCTTCAACGCGTTCGACACCAATCGCGACGGCTACCTCAGCCCGACCGAATATTGGAGCTCGGGCACCTGGTCGCAATATGATCGCAACCACGACGGCGTGGTCGATAGCAGCGAGTGGCCCTGGTAATCACAACCTGATGCGGCGCGGCGGGGATGTTTTTGCGTCCCCGCCGCAACCGCGATCCGGTGAACTCGCGATCCCCCCGAAAACGCGCGCAATTGTCCGCAAAACATGGCGTATTTCGCCAATATCGCGTGGCGCGTCGTCCCAAGTCTGGCCGCCGGGCGCCCTCGCCGCAAGGCAGACTCCCTCGTAAAACAGGCCATTCGTCCAACTGGCACACCCCTTGCTTCTGTCCCGGCATGACCCGCGGCTAAGCCGCCATGCCACAAGGACGCGATCTATGCCCACCGTGACGCTCCACTCCGCTCCGCCGGTTGCCGAAAACCCCAACCTGTTCTTCCGTCCCGATACCTTGCTCGGCATCTGCCAGGCGGTCGGGGAGGATTTCGGGTTCAACCCCAATTGGCTGCGCATCGCGTTCGGCGCGGTGTTGGTGTTTGCTCCGGTGGCGGTGATCGGCAGCTACCTGGGGCTCGGCCTGGTGGTCGCCGCATCGCGCTGGATCGCCCCCGCCCGCCCGGTTCGAATTCCGGCGCCGGCCAGCGCTGCCCCGGCGATTGGCCAGGACAGCGGCGGCGGCGACAGCGGCGGCGGCGAGCAGCGGCTGGCGGCCTGAACCGCCCGCCGCTGCCACCGGACGCTCTTTATCTTGGCGCGTTGATGGCCAGGCGCGACACGTCGCTGATGCGCATCAGCGGGGTCTGGGACCGCACGCTGCCGAAGATCGGCGTGGGGCCGCCGACCAATGCGTAATCGATCACGCTCGCGGCCGATACGAAGGCCGGGATGCTGCCGCCGAGTCCGGTGAAGAAACCTTTTTTCTCCATCGAGGTGAGCCCCGCTTCACGCTGTGCGATGTAGAGGATGTGGGGTTTGGGACCCTCGACCAGCTCCGCCTGCTCCTCGACGATCGTCGCCAGCAGGACGCCCTCGACCGGCGTGTACAGCGCCTTTTGCATCGCGTCATAATCGCCCAACACCGTGCCCAGCGCCTGGCCAACCGCAATCTCGCCTTCCGGAAGATCGGCGATCTTGCCGTCCTTCTTCGCCAGGTGGGTCATGTAGGTTCCGTAATAATCCAGCGCGGCCCGCTGTTTCGGCTCCAGCTCGTTGGTCCACTTATCGGCCAGCTTGGTCGAAGTGGCGAGGTCCGGTGGACCCGCGACGACCCAGCCCTTCTCCTGCAGGTCATGTGACAACAAGGTCCGGAAACGGCTCTCGCTGATGGTCAGGCCAGTGCCGGCGATGGTCGTTTCGACCCGGAACAGGCTGGCCACGGTATCGACCACGGCCAGTCCGACCGACAGCGGGCCGATAGCCTGCGTCGCCATCTCACCCCGCATCACGTAGTAAGTCCCCGGCCGTGGTACGCTTTTGAACCCGCCAGCGCCTTTGTTGGCATAATAGATTCTCGCTTTCGCATTGGCCGCATCGAAATTCTTTCCGAGAATTCTGACGCCTTTCGCCATCGCCAGATATTGCGCGGTGCTGACCGGACGGTCGCCAAAGGCA
This sequence comes from Sphingomicrobium sp., assembly GCA_039916085.1. Classification (GTDB taxonomy): domain Bacteria; phylum Pseudomonadota; class Alphaproteobacteria; order Sphingomonadales; family Sphingomonadaceae; genus Sphingomicrobium. The sequence goes on along the minus strand of JBDSMA010000259.1, from coordinate 727 downwards.
ATCAGCAGCCGGCGGCCATTGCCGGGTTCAAGGGCGCCGGCGATCGCTCTGGCGGTGTTCTCGGCCACGACATGGGACAGTACCACGCCCTCGGCCGTAACCTCGGGGTTTGTAACGCTGGCCTTCCCTTCCGTTGTGGCTCGAGGCCCCGCGGCCAGTTCAGACAGTGCCTTGTATTTGCCAATTTCGGCGGTTTCGACCTCCAGCTCTTTCTTGCGTTGATCGAGCGCATCCTGCGCCGCAGCCGGCACTGCAAAGAGCAACAGGGCAAGCGGCAGGGCGCGTGCGAAGTGGACGTGACAAGTCATCAAGGAATCCCCCCTAAATTTTGCTCGGCACGGGGCGATGGTTAACGCAAATCAAACGAGTGCGGAAGCCTGCCCGGTGGGCGCTTTCGAGCCCGGTCGGGCGTCGGACGCCGCGGCGCCGGGTTCCAGTCCAACGACGGAAACGATCAAACCGGAAATACGTCCCGATTTGAGGCGCTTCTTAATCTCGCTCTCCAAAAGGTGAAGCGAGCTGTAACCTCGTCTTTACGCCCTTGCGTTAGAAGCCTCGGCTTAGGGTCCTGGCCAGGATCCTTGGTAACGACGGGAGTAAGTGGGAATGGCGATCAACCGGGCAGCGGGCAGGCAAGCGCTCACCGTCGCCGACGCGCATCTTGCGCGGGTCGCCGCCGAGGGGCTCGCCAGCCACTCCTATCTCGCCGCGCTGGCCACGACGACCG